>CAYPVG010000196.1:0-3653 GCA_964414085.1 uncultured Boseongicola sp.
AGCTGAGGATATTAACCGGATCATTCTTCCGATTTCATTTGACGAAACCCGAGAGGCGACAGAGCTGAACCTTAAAACACGGCGTGACGCGTTGCAGTTTTTGAAGGGCGGCGGCGCCATTGGTGTTTTTCCAGGCGGCACCGTGTCAACCTCGCAAACACCGCTGTCACGTCCGTTAGATCCGGCTTGGCGAACGTTCACGGCAAAGATGATCGTTAAGTCTGGGGCAACCGTAATCCCTGTCTACTTCGAAGGGCAAAACTCCCGTCTTTTCCAGATGGCCAGCCATCTTCACCCAAATTTGCGGGTTGCGCTTTTAATCAATGAGTTCCGCCGCCGAACGGACGCGCCAGTTCGCGCAACTTTGGGTGCGCCAATTGAGCGACAGGCGCTTGAGGCCTTAGCGGGGGACGGCAAAGCCATGATGGACTTTTTACGTGCGCGGACCTATGCCCTGTCAGAAGATGGCCTCGGCGTTAATGCCTATGGCTTTGAGTTTGAAGAGAAACACAAAAAGGACCGAGGCGATGGCGGTCGGCATTCTAGACAGCGGACTTGGCGGTCTGACCGTGTACAAAGCGGTGACCGAGCGGCTTCCTGACCTTCCGGTTGTATACTACGGCGACAACGCACATACGCCTTACGGAACCCGCGACGCTGACGATATTTTTGATCTGACGACCAAAGGCACGCAGCGCTTGTTCGACGCGGGCTGTGATCTGGTCATTCTGGCTTGCAATACAGCTTCCGCTGCTGCGCTTCGACGTATGCAGGAATCCTGGGTGCCCGAAGACAAGCGCGTACTTGGGGTTTTCGTGCCGTTGATCGAGGCGCTTACAGAACGACAGTGGGGTGATAACTCGCCGCCGCGCGAAGTTTCAGTGAAGCATGTTGCGCTGTTTGCCACGCCAGCGACCGTTTCCAGCCGGGCCTTTCAACGTGAGTTGGCGTTCCGCGCTATTGGTGTTGATGTCGAAGCTCAAGCCTGTGGCGGCGTTGTCGATGCCATTGAAGAAGGCGACATGATCTTGGCGGAGGCTTTGGTGCGCAGCCATGTCGACGCACTCAAGCGGAAAATGCCGAACCCCGACGCTGCCGTTCTTGGTTGTACGCACTATCCAATTGTCGAAGACATCTTTCAGGATGCGCTTGGACCGGATGTGAAGGTGTTCAGCCAGGCCAGTCTTGTTGCCGAAAGTCTTGCGGATTACCTCGAACGCCGCCCTGAAATGGAAGGGCCGGGCAAAGTCTCGATGTTCCTGACGACGGGTGATCCTCAGCGCGTGAGCGATCAGGCGACCCGGTTCCTCCGACGACGATCGGATTTCCACGCCGCCTGATTGCAGAGCGGCTGTCCAACGTCTACATCGTCACCAGACTTTCTAAGGAGCGGGCCCATGCCCCACAACATCGCCATTCTGGGCGCCAGCGGTTACACCGGCGCCGAACTCGTTCGCCTCATCGCGACGCATCCAACCTTTGAGATCAAAGCCTTGTCAGGCGATCGCAAGGCCGGGCAGCCAATGGCGTCGGTCTATCCGCATTTACGCCATCTTGACCTGCCGGACCTGTGCCGGATCGAAGATATTGATTTCTCAGGCATCGATCTGGCGTTCTGCGCGCTGCCGCATGCCACATCACAGGCCGTGATTGCTGAATTACCTGACAGCGTGAAAGTTGTAGACCTTTCTGCAGATTTCCGGCTGCGTGATCTGGACGCTTACGAAAAATGGTATGGAAAACCACATAGCGCGGCGGACCTCCAGAAGTCCGCAGTATATGGGCTGACGGAGTTCTACCGCGACGACATTCGCGCGGCGCGCCTTGTGGCGGGCACCGGATGTAACGCAGCCACGGGGCAGTTTGCACTGCGACCCCTGATCGCCGCGGGTGTGATCGATCTGGACGAGATCATCATGGATCTGAAAGCCGCAAGCTCAGGTGCGGGCCGGTCTTTGAAAGAGCACTTGCTTGCCTCAGAGATGGACGAAAACATCAAAGGCTACTCTGTAGGTGGCACGCACCGACATCTGGGCGAGTTTGATCAGGAGCTTTCCGCTATCGCAGGGCGCGATGTGCGTGTTCAGTTGACGCCCCATCTGATCCCGGCAACACGCGGAATTGTCATGACTTGCTACGTCAAGGGTGAGGCCGAGACAGTGCATCAAACGCTTGCTTCGGCCTATGAGGGCGAGCCGTTCATTCATGTGCTGCCCTTCGGTGACGTGCCGCAGATGAAGGACTGCCGGGCCTCGAACTTCTGCCACATCGGTGTTGCCGCGGATCGCTTGCCAGGACGTGCCACGGTGATGGCGACGCTCGATAACCTGACGAAGGGGTCGGCGGGGCAGGCTGTACAGAATGCGAACTTGATGCTGGGCGAAGATGAGACGACGGGTCTCATGGGCGTGCCAGTCTATCCGTAATACATCTTTATTGCGCCCGGCTGTCGCCGGTCGCGGTGGGCGAGTGGGCTCTGCCCCCTCGCGCTCCCCCGGGATACTTGAGCCAAGAAGAAAGACGCGATGAAGGGTTTAAAGAAACAGCGGCGAATTCAGGTGATTGTGCTCGCGATCATTGCCATGGTGCTGTCTTTCGGTGCCTTTTACATCGCGGCACCCGACGCGCTCCAATTTTTCCGGTCGCCCAGCGAAGTGGCTGAAACTCCTCCACCAGCTACGGAGGTTTTCCGCATTGGTGGGCTTGTGCAGGAAGGCACCTTGGTGCGCGGGCAGGGCGAGACGATCACGTTTTCTGTCACCGATGGCGGAGCTTCGATCCCTGTGAGCTATACGGGCGTGCTGCCTGACCTTTTTGGCGAAGGAGAAGGCATGGTTGGAACAGGGCGCTACATCGATGGTGTATTTGAAGCCGACGAGATTCTGGCGCGACACGATGAAACCTACATGCCGGCTGAAGTGATCGATGCTTTGAAGGAACACGGCGTCTATCAGGACCCGAACGGTTAGATCACCGCCCATTAACTATTATTGAGCACCAATTCGCTCGTCTATCTCATGACGAGGCGTTGACGCTCATGCTCACTGTGACATCCATTGCAGACACTATTCTCGACCGCGAAGGTGGGTTCGTAAACGACCCGGATGACCCCGGCGGGGTCACCAATTTTGGCGTGACAATCCATACAATGCGTCGTCTTGGGCTCGACTTGACAGGCGATGGAAAGGTGACCAAGGCCGATGTCAGACGCTTAACTAGGGCCCAGGCACGGCAGATACTCATCGACCACTACTTTACCGCACCGCGCATCTCGTTACTGCCGAGCGTGCTCCACGCCACAGTGTTCGACATGAACGTGAACGCGGGTCGCTGGTCGATCCGCCTTTTACAACGCATGCTGACAGATTTTGGCATTCATACGAAAGATGATGGTCGCATCGGCCCACAAACCCGCGAGAACGCGTCCAAAGCTCTGGCCAAGGCCCCCGACCATTTGGAGGATGCTTATGGGATTGCACGTCGCAACTATTACTACCAACTGGCCGACCGTCGCCCGGCAAGCCGGAAGTTTGCCCGCCGCAAGGATGGCGGGAAGGGTGGTTGGATCACTCGCGCGGAGGAATTCATAGCACCCCGGTATCACCTGACCTTAGAACAGCATCGCGAAAGGACATCCGCATGGGACTGATCGC
>CAYPVG010000197.1:0-15780 GCA_964414085.1 uncultured Boseongicola sp.
ATTGAAGGCCATTGCGTATGCGGCGGGCACGCCGACCACCAACGTCAGTAGCGTGGCGAAGACTGAAGTGATGACCGAATTGGCGGCGAAGCGCCAATAGTCGTAGTTTTCGGTCATATTGAGATAGTTTTCGAGCGTCGGCGTGAAGAAGAGAAGATACTCGGGCTTCACAGCATCGGCATCGGTCTTAAAGCTCGTCAGAACCAACCAGAAGATGGGGAAGAAGAACAGAAGTCCGACACCCCAGGCCAAAACAGGCCGACCGTACGTTCCAAACTTCGAGGATTGTGCAACAATTGCCATGATCGTTCCCCTTATTCCATCAGTGTTTTGCCAACCATACGCAGCAGGAAGATGGCTACGATGTTGGCGAGAATGACTGCGAAGATGCCGGTAGCGCTGGCGGCGCCGATATTGTTGTTGGCAAATTCACCGATTAGGTAGGGCAGGTTCTTATTGCCGTTACCCCGACTTACGATCTCGATTTCTGCGTAAAGCGAGAGATGGAAGATCGCCTGGATCATCACGACGATCGCGATGGGGCGTCCAAGGTGCGGCAGCGTAAGAAAGCGGAACTGCGACCAGGGACTTGCGCCATCCAGGACAGCGGCTTCCTTTTGCTGCTGATCCTCAGACTGCAATGAAGTCATGAAAATTAGCACTGCAAACGGTGTCCACTGCCACGTGACCATCATGATCACCGCATAGGCCGAAGTTTGCGTCGCACGGAACGAAATCGGTTCGAGTTCGGGCCAGAGTGAGAAGAACCCTCCAAGCAGAGGCAATGCGCGTAGGCCGTCGAGCACCGAATTGATGCCGCCTACAGCCAAACCTTGAAGGCCCAAAACCGGATCGAGGATCATGTTAATCCAAAGCACAGCGTTCACAGCCGGCATGACGAAGAACGGTGAAATCAACAGCACTCGAACGATTCCTTGCCCAGGAAAAGCTTTGTTGATCAGAACGGCAATTAGGACGCCGAAGATGACCGTTAGGAACAAGATGCTGCAAACAATCAGCAAGCTGTTCTGAATGGCGAGTATGAAGTCTTTGTTATTAAGGACAAATTCGTAGTTTCCAAGTCCACGCCAATTGCTCGGGCTTGGAGTGGTCCATTCGGGGCGGCGCAAGCTATTGAGCACGTACCGAATGAACGAAAAGTAGAGCGTCATGGACAGCGGCACGATCATCCAGATCAATAGCAAGATCACAGCCGGTGTTTGAAGCAAGGGTGGTAGCCGTCGGTCTGACATAGCTTAATCCCACCAAGCGCAACGGTTTCTCAGCCGTTATGCCTTGCGTTTGTTGAAATGCATACTTTCGGTGGTGTGTCGTCGTTAAATCGGAACAATTACATACGTGACGACGGTCCGGGTTGGGTTCGGCCCTTGGGAAGCCGAACCCTCTGGCTTCTTGGACTTAGTAGCCCGCCTCATCCATGATCGCGACAGCGTTAGCCTGAGCTGCAGCTAGCGCGTCTTCGACAGACTTCGCGCCAGAAAGAGCCGCAGCCATTTCCTGACCGAAGGCAGAGCCGATCTCAGGGAATTCCGGGATCGCCACGAACTGAACACCAACGTAAGGCTTCAGATCGGTTGCTTCAGGTGCAGCGCTGTCGATTGCTGCCATTTCAGCTTCTGCGAACTTAGCGACAGCCTGGAATTCAGGAATGTCATAAGTCGATGCACGCTGCCCGGTTGGGACAGAACCCCATCCGAATTCAGGGTGGTTGCCAACAGCCTGTACGTATTCTTTGGACGTTGCCCACTCGATAAAGGCCTGAGCCGCTTCAGCATTTGGCGAACCTGCTGGAATTGCGAATGCCCATGCCCAGAGCCAGTTTGCGCCGACAGGGTTGCCTGCGTTTGGCGACTGTGCATAGCGGACATTTTCATTTTCCAGGAACGACGCAGCAATGGTTGCATCGATCCAAAGACCGCACTTGTCTTCGTTGTACAGAGCCAGGATCTCGTTGAACGAGTTACCTTCCGAACCTGGAGGACCATAAGTGCTCAGCAGGTCCACGTAGAAGTTCACTGCTGCGTTCCATTCAGGGCTGTCCAGTTGTGGGACATAGTTTTCATCAAACCAGCGCGCACCGAATGAGTTGGCGACAGTCGTGATGAATGCAGCGTTGTCACCCCAGCCTGGCTTACCGCGCAGACATGCACCGTAAATGCCGTTGTCAGGATCATGCATCGCCGCCGCGGCAGCCTTTACGTTTTCCCAGGAGTCGTTGTCACCGATGGTAACACCGGCCGCGTCGGCCAGATCACCGCGGTACATAACCATCGAGCTCTCGCCATAGAAAGGTGCAGCATAGAGCGTGCCATCACTCGACAGGCCCGCACGCATCGCTGGCAGAATGTCTTCTACGTCGTAAGCATCGGAGAAATTCAGCGGCTCAATCCAGCCAGCAGCTCCCCAGATCGGGGCTTCCTGCATGCCGATGTTGATAACGTCATACTGACCGCCACCTGTGGCGGTGTCAGAGGTAACCTGCTCGCGCAGGACGCCTTCTTCAAGCGAAACCCAGTTCAACTCAACGCCGGTTTCGGCGGTATAGGCTTCTGCAACGGTCTGCATGTTGATCATGTGACCGTTGTTCACAATTGCAATTGTCAGCGAGTCAGCGGCCGACGCCGTTCCGGCGGTCATGGCCAGTGCGCTTGCAGCACAAAGTGCCCTCTTAAGATACATCCTCGGTTCCTCCCTAGATTGGATGTGACACGAGAATGCTAGCCACTAAAACTACGCGGCGTCAATCAATTTTTTACGCGCGTAAACTTTTAAAAATACTTGCGATAAAACAATGACTTAAGCCGACCCACGCATTATCAATCGCCCCTCAAAGAGTTTTGTTTCACGAGGTTTAGGACCTTTTTCCGATTCTATTAGCCGCATCATGGACTCAACACTACGCGCAGCAATTGCCTCGTAGTCCTGGGAAACTGTTGTCAGAGAAGGACACGTGAACTTGGAGAACGGGTGATCGTCGTGCCCCGCTACTCTGAGGTCGCTCATCTCTGTATGACCGACGCGCAGCCCCTTTTCGTACGCAGCCGAAAGGAAACCTATGGCTAAGCGGTCGTTCGAGCAAAGAATTGTACTCGTCTGATACTGCGCGCCCGAAATAACCTTTGTGCCTTCACTAAATCCAATTTCTTCGAAGTCCCAACCTTCACCTTCGACTTGAATGAGATGCGGATTTTTGCCTAGCGCCTCCATCGCGGCTATATATGCCGCTCGCCGCTTGAATGCGTTAGGGTTAATCGGCGTCTTCATTTCAAAGAAAACTGGAGGTTCGCCAGTTCGGCAAAGGTATTCTACAATCAAGCCAACGCTTTGGTCGTTGTCGGAGCCGAAGAATGCTTCGCCAATGCCATCTAGGTTCGCATCGAAAAGCACTGTCGGAACTTCTCGCGTGAACTCCTCGACCCTTCTCTGATCTGATGCTCGTCCAAGCGGAGCGAGTAAAACACCTGCCGGCTTGATCGCCCGCAGGCTGTCTAGATTTGAAATTTCCTGATCCGGCCCACCATGCGAACTCAACAGCAACGGGTTGTAGCCCTGAGCGACGATCATTTCTTCGACTGTGCGCGCAATACCGGCAAAGAAGGGGTCGGTTAAATTTGGAACGACCAATCCAATATTCTTTGTTTGGCGTCTGTTCTGATTGATGGCGTAAATGTTCGGCCGATAGTCGAACCGCTCCAGCGCGGCCTCGATACGGGCTCGAGTGGACTTTCGAACACTATCTGGATCATTGAAGTACTTTGAGAGCGTAGGTCGAGAAATTCCGCTGACAGCCGCGAAATCTTCCATGTTCTTAACTTTGAGCTCAGCCATCTTACTCGCTCCGTCGACAAATCACCCTGAGGTTTCGAAAAGTGGTATTCGCCGTTGTTTACATAATTTTCAGATTAATTGACGCGAGTAAATTTACAACGATTTTTGCGTAAACTCCGATTCCACGTCGAAACCATGCTGTCTTCGGGAACAAGTTCGGGTGGGAAGCAGCCCCATAGACCGCGACACTTGCATCCCACGCGGGAAACCTCGAGCCTATCTGGTCTTGGGTTCCATAGTTGTTGACAACTCACCTTGAGCTTGTGCAGCCTCGACAGTGTCGGAGGCAATTGAATGCTGGCTCAATGCGCAAGGATAGATCTGGGACGCCGGGCAACTGGATGTGATCTCGTCGTATGACGTGAGATCGTTCGATGCCATATTGGCTCTTTCCGGTCCAGTCATTCGGACCCTCCCAACTCCCTATTTTCCGGTTGCACTTTCATGCGAGAAAAAGACGGGCTTCGCCTGGCCATCGATATAGGCGGTACGTTCACTGATACTGTTTTGGTCGATGGACAGGGCGAGATCCTTGCCACCACCAAGACCCCCACAACACCTGAGAATCCGGCTATCGGCGGGGTCGAGGGCGCGAGGCGAGCGATGAGCGACGCGGGAGCGGACTTTGCTCAGGTCGAAGGCTTTATTCACGGAACCACCTTGGCCACAAACGCGCTTATTGAACGACGTGGCGATGTTGTGGCGTCGGTGACGACCGAAGGATTTCGAGACATCCTCGAGATCGCTTACGAACGCCGCTACAGCCAGTATGACATCAATCTGGTCAAGCCCGACCTGATCGTGCCTCGCTCGCGCGCTTTCACCATCGGCGGCCGTATGGATGCGCACGGTCGGGAATTAAAACCTCTTGACGAACCGGCCCTCGCCTCACTGGTTGAAACGCTCACGGCAAGTGGCGCGGGGGCTGTGGCAGTCTGCCTAATGCACGCTTATGCAAACCCCACGCATGAACGCAGGTTGCGTGATCTCCTGCAGGCTGCACTGCCGAACTTGGTAATCTCCCTTTCGCATGAGGTCAGCCCTGAGGCGCGCGAGTTTGATCGTCTCACAACGACCATCGCCAATGCCTATATCCAATCTCAGATGGCCAGTTATCTAGCGGATTTTCAGGCGCGGTTCACAGAAGAGGGTTTGACCTGTCAGATTCTAATGATGACCGCCAGCGGTGGCATGACGACACTCGAAACCGCTGCACGCTTGCCGATCAGGCTTGTGGAATCCGGGCCAGCGGGCGGTGCCATTTTGGCCGCACAGATCGCAGCCGAGATACGTGAGCCAGAAGTGCTGAGTTTCGACATGGGCGGCACTACCGCCAAGTTGTGCCTGATCGATCAGTACCGCCCACAGAACGCACGTAAGTTCGAAATCGCCCGCGCCGCGAGATTTATCAAAGGCTCAGGAATGCCTGTGCGCATTCCGGTAATCGAGATGATCGAAATCGGAGCTGGTGGCGGCTCGATCGCTCATGTCGACCGACTGGGCCGATTGCAGGTTGGGCCAGAAAGCGCTGGTTCGGTTCCTGGTCCTGCTGCATTTGCAAAGGGCGGGACCAACCCCACTGTGACTGATGCCGATGTGGCGCAAGGTTTGGTCGAACCCGGCAGGTTCGCCGAGGGGCGACTGGCAATCGATGTTGGGGCGGCGCAAACGGCTCTAGAAAGGGAAGTTGGGCAAACGCTGAGTCTTGATGCCGCAATGGCGGCACGCGGGATCAGCGAAATTGTTGACGAGAACATGGCAAGCGCCGGAAGAATGCATGCTGTGGAATCTGGCAAGAATCTGAGTTCGCGCCTAATGATCGCCTTTGGCGGGAATGGCCCTCTTCATGCCACCCGCGTTGCAAGGCGCTCCCAGGTGGACCGCATCCTAATCCCGCGTGATCCTGGTGTGGGCTCGGCCGTTGGGTTTTTGTTTGCGCCAGTGTCGTTCGAGATCGTTCGCTCGCGTTATGCCACGCTTGAAACACTCGATCTGAAAGGGCTGAACGCGTTTTTCGACGAGATGACTGAGGAAGCCCGTTCAGTGGTGCGGGCCGGTGCGCCCGAAGGAGAACTCGTGCACCGGCGAAAGGCTTTCATGCGCTATCACGGGCAGGGTCATGAAATCGAAATACCGCTGCCGGATCGGCCGCTTGAAAGGAACGACATCCCCGCAATGCGCGGCGCCTTTGAAAATGAGTACAGCCGCCAGTTCAGCCGCGTGGTGCCCGGCATGACCATCGAGATTCTGAATTGGGGACTTGAGATATCCTCCAAAGCGCGGCCCATGAAGCACTATCCGCAGATTGTCGCAAAACAACCGGCCAATCCCTCAGGGCACAGACTTATCCTATGTGATGTCACTGGTGAGTGGCGAGAAGCTGAAATCCACGACCGAGCGGCGCTTGGACCTGGCGATTACCTTTCCGGTCCCGCTCTTATTATCGAACCGCAGACCACAACACTCGTTGCTGCTGACTTCTCTGCAAACGTGGATGGCGGCGGTAATATCTGGCTCACCCGAAACCGGGAGGACGTGCAGTGAAAACGTCAGACACGAGATTGCAGGTCATGTGGAACCGACTTCTGGCGGTTGTGGAAGAACAGGGTCAAGCGCTGATCCGTGCGGCCTTCTCGCCCATCGTGCGCGAATGCGGCGATATATCAGCGGGCGTATTCGATCTTCAGGGCCGGATGCTCGCCCAAGCGGTCACCGGAACACCAGGACACATCAACACAATGGCTGAGGCTGTGAAGACCCTGCGCGCGCGTTTCGAGCTTCAGGACATGAAGCCCGGAGATATCTATCTGACCAACGATCCATGGATCGCCTCGGGGCACCTAAACGATTTTCTTCTAATGATGCCGGTCTTCCACCAAGACCAGGTGGTCGGCTTCACGTCCTGCACGTCACACCTTGTCGATTTGGGCGGCCTGGGCATGGGACCTGAGGGCTCAGACATCTTCGACGAAGGGCTGCTGATCCCGCCTTGCAAGCTCGTGGATGCGGGTACGCTCAACGCGCTTCTGATTGAGATCGTAAAGGCCAATTCACGCGAACCTGTCGCAAATGAAGGCGATATCTATGCGCTCATCGCCTGTTGCGAGACTGGGGCGAAACGGCTCGCGGGCATGATGGATGAGTTTGGCATCGATCATCTTGATGACCTGGCCGAATACATCATTGGCACCTCCTATCGCGGGACAATCGAGGCCATTGCAGAACTACCCAAGGGCACCTGGCATAATGTGCTGAAGGTGGACGGTTACGAACAGGAGATTGACCTGCACGCGGCACTGACCATTGCTGATGACCACATACTGCTCGATTTTGATGGCACGTCCGGCCTATCAAACAAGGGCATCAACGTTCCTTTGAACTACGCCACCGCATATTCTGTTTTTGCGCTGCGCTGTATCATTGGTCCAGACATTCCCAACAACGCGGGATCGCTCGCGCCCTTCCTAGTTACCGGGCCGAAGGATTGCATCCTCAACGCGCAGCCGCCCTCACCTGTCGCAATGCGCCATACTCTGGGACAGATGACACCTGATCTGGTCTATGGCTGCCTCTCGCAAGTTCTGCCCGATCAAGTTCCCGCCGAGGGCGCGTCTTGCATGTACGACTTGCCTTTACGCCATGTGCCGGAAGCGGCTTCTCAGGGGGGAAAACAGTTCGCGCTAGAGTTGGTATTCAGTGGGGGTACGGGTGCGCGTCCCGGTTTGGACGGATTGTCGGCCACCGCCTTCCCTTCCGGCGTCTGGGGTTCACAGGTGGAAACCACCGAAGCGGTGGCACCTGTCTTGATTACTCGACGTGAGTTGAAGCCAGACAGCGGCGGGGCTGGTGTGACCCGTGGCGGTCTGGGCCAGCAAATTGAAGTGCAATCATCCAATGGCGAAGACTTCATGCTGTTCCTTTCGGTCGAACGGATTCTGAACCCGGCGCGCGGACGTTCGGGGGGAAGCAATGGCGCAACCGGGCAGATACGCGTCGGGCGCGACGGACCCAACCTGCCGGGCAAAGGAGAGATCCGGGTGAAATCCGGCGAAACACTCATCTTCGAAACTCCAGGTGGCGGCGGTTTCGGGCCACCACATGAACGCAGCCGCGAAGAAATTCTACGTGATCTCCGAGAGGGCCTTGTCAGCGAAAGGGCCGCGCGTGAAATCTACGGGTTTGAACCATGATCCGCCCTGTCAAACATGTCGCAGCAATGTCACCCTATGCGTTGGCACGGTTGGAAGTACCTGCAAGCAAGCAACTCATTTCACTGTCTCAGAATGAATGTTTGCGACCGCCCAGCCCGATGGTGGTTGAGAGTGTCGCCAATGTCCTAAAGGCGGCGCATCTCTACCCCGATCCAGATTGGAATGCTCTGCGCATGGCGCTCTCACGATTTCACGGCATCCCAAACGAAGGCATCCTATGCGGCAATGGCTCGATGGAGCTAATCGGTTGCCTGACACAGGTATTCGCGGACGAGCAAAACTCTGTTCTGGCACCGGCTCATTCCTACCCGTTCTTCCGAACCGCCACCAAACTCGCGCGGGCGCACTATGTCACCGCTCCGGAAAGCAGTGGAACCGTGTCGGTTAATTCGCTGCTTGACGCAGTACGCCCAAACACAAGCATCGTGTTTGTCGCCAATCCCGGGAACCCGACCGGCACTCGGATTCCCGGCGCTGAGCTTCGACGCCTGCGCGAGGAGCTTCGCGGTGACACCCTTTTGGTAATTGATGAGGCCTACGGCGAATTCGCGGATCATCTCAATGAGCCAGTTTTTGACCTCGTCGGACGAGGCGATACGGTGGTGCTGCGCACCTTTTCCAAGGCTTACGGTTTGGCCGGAATGCGGGTGGGGTGGGGTTTGTTCCCACCAGAAATCGCTTCAGAGGTGCGCAAAGTCATGAGCCCCAACAATGTCTCGGCCGCCGGCCAGGCAGCCGCGGTCGCAGCGCTCAAAGATCAGGCCTATATGCGCGAAACCTGCGCCCTGACCGTCAGTCTGCGCGATAAGTTCGTTGAACGTCTGCGAAAAGCAGGGTTTGAAGCCGTCGAAAGTTTCACAAACTTCGTGCTAATCCGCTTCGATGATGCCGAGAAAGCTCAGCAAGCAGACGCTGCGCTGCGCGCAGAAGGAGTGGTCGCCCGCGCTCAGGACGGTGCGGGACTGCCTGAATGCCTGCGTGTTACAGCTGGTACACCAGAGGTGATGGACCTAGCGGCGAAGCTGCTGGAACGATGGGCCGAAGGAGGACGAGCATGAGACCGTCGCGCGGAAGGGCCCGTTTCGGTATTTTGGTGCCCTTCACCAACACCAATCTTGAACCCGACTTGGCGCTCCTTAGACCCGATGGCGTATCACTTCATTTCGCGCGCCTTGGGGGCTACGATCAGGACGAGATTCCCGATGCAGCCCAGATGCACGGGCTTGGCGCTGCCGACCTGGATGAACCCTTACACCTCCTTCAGGGCACCCGTCCGGATGTGATTATGTATGGGTGCACGTCGGCGACGCTCACTCATGGATTTGCTTTTGACCGGGCACTTGCCGAACGGATCAGGGCTGGCAGCGGGGCTGAGACAGTGACCGCGGCAGGCGCGTTAGTTCATGCGTTGGGATTCCTTGGAGCAAAACGCATAGGTTTTGCTTCGCCCTATGTACCTATGATCAACGACATGGCTGTTGATTTTTTATCGGACTCCGGCGTCGAGACTGTGACCCGCTCTGAAGTGGATGAAAGTTTGGACAACTACGGCCAAGGCGAACTGGACCCACAAGCGGTGTATGATCTAGGCCTTGCCGCAGATCACCAAGATGCCCAGGCGATTGTTCTTTCCTGTACAGACATGCGCAGTGTCGAAACTATTGCGCGGCTTGAACAGGCTGTGAGAAAGCCCGTGATCAGCTCTAACCAGGCGATGGTTTTTCAAGCAATGCAGTTGGCCGGTATCACGGAAGCTATGCCGGGCTACGGGCAACTGTTGGAAGGGAAGCGGCTATGAAGTTTGACAGGATCGCTGAGTTTGTGCTGTCGGACTTTGAAGCCCCGGAAAGTGCGCTGAACATGGCGGCAACGCTATTGGTCGACACGGTCGGCGTTGCAGCGGGGGCGGCTGACCTCGCAGCAGGACAGATCGCCCGAAATCACGCGTATGCCTTCCACGGCGCTGGTTCGCCGGAAAATGCGGCAAGCATGATGTTCGATGGGCGCTATGCGTCGATACAAGGAGCAGCTTTTGCGGCGGCCACGCAGATCGACAACCTCGACGCGCATGACGGGCTTAACCCAACCAAGGGTCACATCGGCTGTGCCGTGGTGCCTGCACTATTTGCTTTTGCAGAGAAAAGGCCTGAGCTCTCCGCACGTGACGCGTTGACGACATTGGTCATGGCCTACGAAATCGCGGCGCGGGCTGCATTCGCGCTGCATGCGTCTGTCAGCGACTACCATACATCTGGGGCATGGAACGCGCTGGGCGTTGCGGCTCTGGGATGTCGCCTAAGGGACGCAACCCCCGATCAGCTTCGCCAGGCTCTCGGAGTTGCTGAATATCACGGTCCCCGCAGCCAAATGATGCGAGAGATTGCCAATCCCACCATGCTTCACGACGGCTCAGGCATGGGGGCACTCGTGGGTTCAATGGCGGCGTTGCTGGCGATGGACGGATTCACGGGCGCACCCGCCATCACCGTGGAAAACGAGGACGCCGAGCCGTTCTGGGCCGATCTAGGTGAGGTCTGGACGATCGAAAAGAACTACATAAAGCCCTATCCGATCTGCCGCTGGGCGCACGCAGCGCTTGACGCATTGTCCGCGTTGATGCGCGTTCACGGGTTTCATGCTGGGGACGTTGCCAAGATCGAGGTCCGAACCTTCGCGGAATCTGCCGCGCTTTTTCCGGGAATGCCCGCAACCACGTCACAGGCTCAGTATTCGCTGCCATTCGCTCTTGCGACGATGCTCGTGAATGGCCGGATTGGACCCGATGAGATCACCGGTGACGGTCTGAGTGATCCGCAGGTAGCCGCTGTTCTGCCGCGTATCACCGTGCGAGAAGACGCTCAGCATTCTGAACGGTTTCCCGAGGGCCGATGGTCCGATGTCACCGTGGAACTCATGGATGGAACGCGATTTGAGTCGGGGGATGTGAACGCGCGTGGTGGACCTGAAGCGCCAATGGAGATGCACGAGGTTAAGTCGAAATTCGACACCATGACTTTAGCGTTGTCGGAGCCGCGCCGTACGGCAATTTGGAGGATGCGCGAGCAAGTGCTGCAGCCACAAGTGAAATTCGAGGAGCTGGCACGGCTTGTGCGAGCGCCCGTGGAGTAACCCCGTGTCTGACATTACGCGCATCGTTTTGCACAATAGCGACACCGCCGCCCAGGCCGAGACATTGCAAGCCGCTTACCCACAAGTGGATTTCCGGGAGTGTAACAACTATGAGACCCTGCCCGAGCTAATCGAAAGCTTCCGCCCGGACGTCGTCTATTCCGTTCGCTTCGCAGGCACACCGGGTTTTCCGCGTGACGCGCTATTTGGCGCTTATGGACCGCGCTGGATTGCCAATGGCGGGGCGGGAACGGACCACTACGAGACATGGGATCCGGAACAAACCATCGTTACCAACGCCGCGGGAGTGGCCGCAGATATGATGGCCGAGTACATCTTTGGCGGCTTCCTACACTTCACCCTCGATATCCCTGGGCTTCAAAACGCTAAGGCTTCGCGGGTCTGGAACTCCCGCTCAGTCACTCCGCTTGCTGGCAAGACTCTCTTGATCGTTGGTCTCGGCCACACTGGCCGGGCGGTCGCAAAGCGGGCGAAGGCATTCGGCATGACTGTTTTGGGAACGCGTGCCAGCCCACGAACGATGGAACATGTCGATGAGGTTCATGGGGCAGGTGCACTGCTTGAGCTAATTCCGCGGGCGAACCTCATAGCGGTTTCAACACCTCTCACCCGGGCGACGCATGACTTGATCGGCACGGCGGAGGTTGAGGCAATGAAAGCCGGTGTGATCCTTGTTGATGTCTCGCGAGGCGGGGTGGTTGACCAAACAGCACTTCATGATGCGCTAAAATCCCGACATATCGCGGGAGCAGCGCTGGACGTTTTTGAGACCGAGCCCCTACCACCGAGCAGTCCTCTTTGGGCGCTCGACAATGTGATCATTTCCCCGCATTGCTCCTCTGTTTACGCGGGCTGGGAAGAAGCCTCGTTCAAGTTGTTTTTGGACAATCTGGGTCGCTGGTTGCGAGGCGATCAACTCGTCAACATTGTGAATCCAACGCGCGGCTATTGAAGGGAATCTTTTAGGAAAGCTTTCCCCAAACCGCACATGTAATGGGTTGGTTGATTAGTTTCTTGTTGGACGCAGTTTCCTTAAGAATTCAAGTACTGGGTAGTCCCAGCTTCATTCTCAGATCGCGCACCTTTTCCGAATTTGAGCGCGCAATTTCTCCGTTCGACAGGCGAAAAGAATTCTCGAAACCCGTTCGGCATTTGCCGCCCTTTGAAGCCGCATAAACTAGACAAGCAGGCTCGTGTTCTCCGAACGCACAAACTGCCCAGTCTGGTGTCACTTGAGCAGCCGACATCCACTCCAAGAATGGATGAAGATCCTCTGGCCTGCCCGCCACTTGATCGTACTTTCCCAAAACAAACAGCAACTGGAGCTGGGAGGAACGCAAAGTCGATTGCGGCAAATTGCTTTGGAGCGTTTCAGCATCGCCGACGTCGTAAAGGATCCATTGCAAGGCTATCCCATTGTCCGTGCAGCGTTCCAAGAAATCTGACAGTTCCCTCGAAGTAGCCTTACTGATCTCGCGGATTGAGACGGAGAGATGGCTTGCGCCAGAGCCCAAGGCAACCTGCATCTGCTGAATCGGCTCATAACGTCCGGCAGCTTCTGTGGTAATTTGGACCATCATTTCAGGAGCCGCAGCCCTGATTTTTTGGACAACCGATGCGTATGCCTTGGCATCGAGGAGGTGTTGCCCACTTTCATCACGAATATGTACGTGGATCGCTCCTGCACCCGCTGCAAAACAGTCAACCGCGCAGCTGACAATCTCGTCCTCTGAAATCGGCACTTCGTGATGATCTTTCTTCGAAAGTCGTGCACCGTTCGGGGCAACCATAATCGACGGCAGGCTGGTCAAAGAACTTCCGCAACACTTCTCGACAGCTTACTCACAAGCTCATCAATCTGGCTTTCCGTACTAATGAACGGTGGCGCGATCAGCACATGGTCGCCACGCTGACCATCGATAGTTCCGCTCATCGGATAGCAGATCAGGCCGTTCTCCAGAGCCTTGGCTTTAAGGCGTGCCGCAACTTTGAGCTCTGGGTCGAAAGGCTCCTTAGTCTCTCTGTCTTTGACAAATTCCAGTCCCCTGAACATGCCGCGTCCACGGATGTCGCCTACAGATGTATGTTGGCCAAATTCAGAGTGGAGCGCTGCTTCAAGATATTGACCCATCCTTCTGCTGCGTTCTGTCATTCCGCCTTCTGTGAGTTTCTTGACGACAGCATTGGCAGCCGCGCAGGCAACGGGATGCCCAAGATACGTGTGACCATGCTGGAAGAACCCTGAGCCGTCCTGAATGGCTTGGTAAATCTGAGCGGAACACAGCATTGCACCGATCGGCTGATACCCTGCGCCCAATCCTTTAGCGATTGTCACAATATCGGGACGCACGTCGTCTTGCTCACAAGCGAAGAACGATCCAGTCCGACCCATACCACACATCACTTCATCCAAAATCAAAAGGACGCCATACCTGTCGCAGATCTCGCGAATTCTCTTAAAGTATCCTGCAA
Organism: uncultured Boseongicola sp.; assembly: GCA_964414085.1. Lineage (GTDB taxonomy): Bacteria > Pseudomonadota > Alphaproteobacteria > Rhodobacterales > Rhodobacteraceae > Boseongicola. The sequence continues at coordinate 13,683 of CAYPVG010000197.1, forward strand.
CCGAAGGGACAGCCCCTGCCGTTGCGCCCACCACAGGCTCTGCGAGGAACCCAATTACGGTTTCGGGGCCCAGCCTTTGGATTTCATTTTCCAACTCGTTGGCCGCACGAAGCCCATAAGCCTCCTCACTCTCGCCAGCTTGGCGCTCACGATATTCATAGCAGGGCGCAATATGACTTGCGGAAACCATTACCGGATCAAAGGGCGCTCGACGCCACATATTCCCACCGGTCCCGAGGGCACCCAACGTATTCCCATGATAGCTTTGCCGTCTTGCGATGAACTGAGTTCGCTCAGGCTGTCCAATCTCGATCATATACTGGCGAGCCAGCTTTAGCGCGGCTTCAACAGCCTCTGATCCGCCCGAAACCAAATAAACCCTCTCTATGCCTTCGGGCGCATGGGCAACGAGTCTATCAGCGAGTTCTTCTGCTGGCTCAGAGGTCAGGAACCCGGTGTGCGCAAAATCCAATGAGTCGAGCTGAGATTTTATTGCTGAAATCACATCGACATCGCTGTGCCCAAGGCAAGAGACCGCGGCTCCACCCGAGCCATCAAAATAAGATTTCCCTTCGGAATCATACAGGTAGACTCCGTCTCCACGCACTGCAGTTGGCAGGCTCGCACGCGTATGCCGTGGAAAGATGTGTGACATCGAGCATCCCATCTCGGTAATGACAGCCCAATGAAACAGATGAATCAAGTGTTGACAACTAGTGAAACAAAATGAACTGTCGCTATTGTAATCCTTGGGGGAAAGTTTGGACCAGTCTTTCGAATCGAGACTGACGGCGCGTTATGGCGACTTAAGCGGGTCGCTCAAGTCGGCTGCTGACTATCTTGTCGAAAACCCCGTTGATGTGGCGACACGCACTCTGCGAACCGCATCAAAGGAAAGCGGAATTTCCCCTGCTGCCTTTTCGAGACTTGCTCGCGCATTGGACTACGACGACTTCGAAGCATTGCGCGAAGAAATGCGGGCCAAGATTACTCAAAGAGTTAATAATTTTGCCGACAGAGCCGAGCGTCTGCAGAAGTCCAATAATGCTGACAGCGCTGAGTTTTTGGACGCACATTATGCAGCGTGTCAGTCCAATCTACAGAGGTTTGTGGACAGCGTAGACCGCGCAATGATGGATCGCGTGGTGGATCAAATTGCCAAAGCCCGAAACGTTTTGCTGCTGGGCGCACTCGGATCAACAGGTGTCGTTGAATACCTTTCTTATATGGCAAGTTTTTGCACCAACAACTGGGCGATGGCGAGCCGAATGGGCGCTTCTCTAGGCGGAGGAATTGCCGGATTAGACGAACGCGATGTCTTGCTTATCGTTTCAAAGCCTCCGTTTTCAGTTCGCGCGATGCGCGCCGCGGAGCTTGCGCAGAAACAGGGCGTTTACGTCGTTCTGATTACAGACACACACAGTTGTCCCGCTCTAAAACACGCCGAGGCACGGTTCATTGTTCCAACCGACAGCCCGCATTTTTATTCCTCCTACGTCGTCACGATGTTCCTAGTCGAAACACTCATCGGAGAGCTTGTACGCCGTTCCGGACCAAAAGCTCGCTCTAGGATCGCCGAAGTGGAGAGTGCAAACCGGATCCTGACGGAAGTCTGGGACCCATAAACAATATTCTATCAAGAGGGAGAAGAATATGATTTCAAAACTGAAACTTACAGCCGCAGGCGCAGTGACTGCGGCGATGATGGCTCCAGCCGCATTTGCAGAGGAGTTCATCACAATCGGAACAGGTGGCGTGACCGGTGTCTATTATCCAACCGGTGGTGCCATATGTCGCCTCGTAAACAAAGGCCGCCGCGATCATGGCGTCCGGTGTTCTGTCGAGTCCACAGGCGGCTCAGTTTACAACATCAACACAATCCGCGAGGGTGAGCTTGAGTTTGGTGTTGCGCAGTCGGATTGGCAGTACCACGCCTACAACGGGTCTTCGCGCTTTGAAGATGCCGGCGCTTTTGAGGGTCTGCGTGCTGTATTCTCAGTGCACCCAGAACCCTTCACGGTTGTTGCTCGCGCAGACAGCGGCATCTCTTCCGTAGAGGATCTGAAAGGCAAGCGGGTTAACATCGGCAACCCTGGCT
>CAYPVG010000198.1:0-4039 GCA_964414085.1 uncultured Boseongicola sp.
CGTGCATCAGTTCTTGCGCGCGTTGGCGGTCGGCCACCAGTTCGGGGTCTCCGGGGAGGTATAGCTCCCCTGCGATCATCTTCTCTTTTTCGGACGTCATTGGACTACATGAAGCCGAGCTCGAGGCGCGCCTCGTCAGACATCATGTCCATGCCCCAGGGTGGTTCCCAAGTCAGTTCGACGTCGACCGACTTGACACCAGGCAGTGGTTCAACCGCGTCAGCGACCCAGCCCGGCATTTCACCTGCAACGGGGCAGCCGGGGGCTGTGAGTGTCATGATGACCGTGACGGCGTTGTCGTCTGCGATCTCGATCGTATAGACGAGACCGAGGTCGTAAATGTTCACCGGGATCTCGGGGTCGAACACGGAACGGCAGGCGTCCACGATGGCTTCGTGGAGCGGATGATCGGTGGACGACGGCTTGATCAGCGGTGCGCCTTCCATGGGTGCAGTGGTGTTCATTGGACTACCCGGCCTGATTTCTTGAGTCTTTATATAGGAAATGATCTGAGCGGGTAAACCCGGAAGCGGCCTGTAAAAATGTCAGATGGCCTGTGTGATTTCATCGCAGCCCTGCGGACAGCTTGGTCCTCTGTGGCTGCATTTGCTTTGGTGGACTTCGCGGTAGGAACCCTGTTATGGCCGCCGCCAAGGACGGAACCAGAGGCGAACGATGGCGCAGACGTTTTCTTTTGAGCTGAAAGCGACGGATGGGCGTGCACGAACGGGTGTTATTTCGACGCCGCGCGGGGAAATTCGCACGCCTGCATTTATGCCGGTAGGGACGGCTGCGACTGTTAAGGCAATGTTGCCAGAGAGTGTGCGCGCGACGGGCGCGGACATCTTGCTTGGCAACACGTACCATTTGATGCTGCGCCCGACCGCGGAGCGGATCGAACGACTAGGCGGTTTGCACAAGTTCATGAACTGGGAGCGTCCGATCCTGACGGATTCAGGCGGGTTTCAGGTGATGAGCCTGTCTGATCTGCGCAAGCTTACTGAAAAAGGTGTCACGTTTAAGAGCCACATCGATGGGTCGAAGCATGAGCTGACACCCGAGCGGTCGATGGAGATCCAGCGGATGTTGGGATCGGACATTGTGATGTGTTTCGATGAATGTCCGGCGTTGCCCGCAGATCGGACGCGGCTTGAGGAAAGCATGCGGTTGTCGATGCGCTGGGCGGTAAGATCGCGAGAGGCGTTTGGGGATCGGCCCGGACACGCGTTGTTTGGGATCCAACAAGGCGGTTTGGAAGAGGACTTGCGAGCCGAGAGTGCGGAGGCGCTGACCTCGATCGGATTTGAAGGCTATGCGGTTGGCGGTCTTGCTGTTGGTGAGGGGCAAGAGGCAATGTTTGGCTGCCTTGATTTTGCGCCTGAGCAGCTGCCCAAGGACAAGCCCCGGTATTTGATGGGCGTCGGGAAACCGGATGACATTGTAGGCGCAGTGAAGCGTGGGATCGACATGATGGATTGTGTCCTTCCGTCGCGCTCAGGTCGCACGGGGCAGGCGTTTACGCGGCGTGGTGTGGTGAACATCAAGAATGCTCGGCATGCGGAAGATCCAAGACCATTGGATTTGGATTGCACCTGCCCGGCGTGCTCGCAGTACTCAAGGGCCTACTTGCACCACGTGTTTCGCGCAGGCGAGATGATCTCTGGCATGCTCCTGACCTGGCACAACCTGCATTACTTTCAGGAGATTATGTCAGGCATGCGTGGGGCAATTGCCGAAGGTGGGTTTGATGCTTGGGAGGCCGATTTTCACGCTCAGCGCGCGTTGGGCGACATCGAACCTGTCTGAACCGGGATTGCAACGGCATCATCCATGAACGAAACGTATGCGCGCTGCCAGCCACGCCCCTGGACGCGTGCTGCAATGCGGCCGTTGTCCGCGTATGCGCGGAGCCGTTCTCCGATGCCGAGCCGTGCATGGCGGCTGATGCGGCCGTGGATCATACGGCTGATGCCGACGCCAAAGCCAACAACGATGACGGCCATAAGAAGCGGATCAGCGATAATCACATCCCCGACGCCCGGCGCGTAATACGCCAGCGTGGCGACAGCGAGGCGCGACAAAGCGATGGCTTCCAGCATGAACCGGAAGGAGGGAGCCACCAGGCAGATAACTGTCGCGGCAAAGCCTATGAGGCCCGCATAGATTAGACCGATCGCGAACGGACCTGGCAGGCCAGCGATCTGAAAGCCGATATGATTGTAAAAGAGCATGCCCGCGACAAACGCCAAAAGCGTGACGAAATAAATCCGCCGTCTTTCCTGGTAAAATGCCTGTTTCAGCCCTGCGAGCATTGGTTTTCCGAGATGCGAGATCGTTGCCACAATCACGTAAAGACAAACTAAGCCGAAATTAGGGCCGATCACTGAATTTTGTGTTAATAAGAAACAGACGGCGGATTATCGCTGTTTCGTTGGTGATTTGAATATTTTTCCCGCAAATCACGATCTGCATTTGCCTTGCGTGTTTGTCCTTGTCTGAAAGGCTGGTTCGACAAATTAAGTCACTCAATGCTCGACTTGGACAATTAAGTGGTTGAAGCCCGGGGGCAGACCCCCACATATAGTAGCCATGATCGGAGAGGCGTGACGTTGCCGCGTGTCGGGACCCGCACCTCTTGCCAAGAATAAGGACATCTAAATGACCGTATCTTTTGAAGACTCCTTCCCGGTCCTGCCGCTACGCGACATTGTCGTGTTTCCGCATATGATCGTGCCGCTGTTTGTCGGGCGAGAAAAATCGGTGCGCGCGCTGGAAGAAGTCATGCAGGACGACAAGCAAATCCTGCTTTCGAGCCAGATTGACCCCGCAATTGATGACCCGTCCATTGACGGCATTTTCCGCGTGGGCGTGCTGGCCAACGTATTGCAATTGCTCAAGCTGCCCGATGGCACTGTAAAAGTGCTGGTCGAAGGCCGCGCTCGCGTGAAAATCACAGATTTCGTGGAGAACGAGGCGTATTTTGAAGCCTTTGCCGAACCGCTTAGCGAAGAGATGGGCGATGAAGCGTCCGTCGAGGCGTTGGTGCGTTCCGTTGCGGAGGAATTCGAGCGCTACGCAAAAGTTAAGAAGAACATCCCCGAAGAAGCGCTTGCGCAAGTCTCTGAGACGCGCGAACCGGCAAAGCTCGCCGATCTCGTCGCAGGCCATTTGGGGGTCGAAGTCGACCAAAAACAGAAGCTTCTGGAGACGTTGCCTGTATCAGAACGGCTGGAGCAGGTCTTTGGCCTGATGCAGGGCGAGATGTCCGTCATGCAGGTCGAGAAAAAGATCAAGACCCGCGTCAAATCCCAGATGGAGCGGACACAGCGCGAGTATTATCTGAATGAGCAAATGAAGGCCATTCAGAAGGAGCTTGGCGACGGTGAGGACGGCCAGAACGAGGTCGCCGAACTGGAGCAGAAGATCGAAGAGACGAATCTGTCCAAGGAAGCCCGCGAAAAGGCCGATGCCGAGATCAAGAAGCTCAAGAACATGAGCCCAATGTCCGCGGAAGCGACGGTTGTTCGGAACTATCTGGACTGGATGCTGTCCATTCCGTGGGGCACGAAATCCCGCGTGAAGAAGGATTTGCGTCGCGCGCAAGAGATCCTCGATAACGACCACTATGGTCTCGAAAAGGTCAAGGAACGCATTGTCGAATATCTCGCCGTGCAGCAGCGCTCGAAAAAGCTCAAAGGCCCGATCATGTGCCTCGTTGGCCCTCCGGGTGTTGGTAAGACGTCGCTTGGAAAGTCGGTCGCGAAAGCGACGGGGCGCGAGTTTATTCGCATCAGCCTTGGCGGCGTGCGTGACGAATCCGAAATCCGGGGTCACCGTCGAACCTATATCGGGTCGATGCCGGGCAAAATCATCCAGGCGCTGAAAAAGGCGAAAACAACCAACCCGCTGATCCTGCTCGATGAAATCGACAAGATGGGCCAGGATTTCCGGGGCGACCCGGCCTCGGCCATGCTGGAAGTGCTGGATCCGGAACAGAACTCGACCTTTGTCGATCACTACATGGAGGTCGAATATGACC
>CAYPVG010000199.1:0-2781 GCA_964414085.1 uncultured Boseongicola sp.
CCTTACGCGATCTTTTTCGTTGGCGATTTAGCAGGACAGTGTCTTGTGTCTTCGCCAGCTTGGTTGTCGAAAGCCTAGCACAACGTCTCGTAACAAAACAATTCTTTCCCCGATTGGGTCGCCGCGAAATCTCACTATAGAAGGTTTGCAAGGACAGGGTGCGGAAAAAGCCGCGTCTTTGTCACTGCATAAAACGGTTCAAAAATTTCCAAGTTGAAGGGGGCTGTGGCGAGGCTCCCTTGGGCAATTTCATCAGCAAGAACCACAGCCGGTGCGACGGCCAGGCCTGCACCTTCGCGCGCCAACAAACGAACCATCGCCATATCGTCTACACCTGCCGCAATCGTTGGTCGTACTCCCAGCCGCGCCACCAAGTCTTCGAATCCGGCTCGAATAACACTCTCCGTCGGCAAAATAACCGGCTCCACCCGCAACATCTCAGCCAACGAGGGATGATCCATCATTCCGGGTTTTCCGTGGAGGCCAACGGCCTGCTCCGAGATGCGTTTCGCTGCAAATTCGGCGTCCACGTCGGCCTTCGGCAACTCAGTCGTCAGGACAACATCAAGCCGCAGCTCATGCAATTCCGAGAAGAGCGTGTCCACATTGCCAGATCGTAACTGCACTTCACATTGTCCGAGCACGGGCCGCAAAAACTGCAACTGAAAATTTCGTGAGAGCGTCGACAGTGCCCCCACTCTTAAGGGCGGGTTGCTGTCCGAATTGCGCGCAAGCGTTGCAGTCAGTTCCGCGCCTGTTGAGAATATGCGGTCCGCATAGTCGAGCGCGATGGCCCCTGCCTCTGTCAGCTTGAGTGATCGCCCAACGCGGTCAAAGAACGCGTATCCCAATCTCTCCTCTAACTGCTTAATCTGAATAGACAATGCAGACTGAGATACATTCAGTTTCTCTGCGGCGCGTCCAAGATGCCCTTCGTGCGCCACTTCCCGAAAGTACCGAAGATGGTGATAATTCATTTGATCCATTATTCTATTATATAGAATAAAATCGGAGAAATTATATATTTTTTATTCACGAATGACTCACCTACATACCCCCGGACCAAATCAGGAGTTCGGAAATGGACGTCATCATCACCGTTACCACGACGGTTGTGGATCAGCTGCAAAAGCCGACGCTGGCGTTCCTCATCGGAGGCATGCTGTTGGCCTCACTTGGTAGCAAGCTCGAGGTGTCGGAACCAGTCTACAAGTTCATTGTGATGCTGCTTCTTCTAAAGGTCGGCCTAGGCGCTGGTATCTCTGTACGTGATGCGACGCTGACGGCTCTGATCGTCCCGGCAATAGGTGCCGCAATCGTGGGAATACTCATCGTCCTCATCGGTGGATCAACCCTCGCAAGGTGGCGGGGCGTGTCCCAAACTGACGGCTTCGCTACCGCTGGCCTTTTCGGCGCTGTCTCTGCCTCAACATTGGCCGCAGCAATCGCGATCCTGGATGATGAACGCGTTGCCTACGAAGGTTTCATAGGTGCTCTTTATCCGTTCATGGACATCGCCGCCCTTGTCACGGCGATCGTGCTTGCAAAATTGGCAATGGCCAGAAGAACCGCGTCAACCCAGCACAACGGCACCATGGCGGTTGGCGTCACTCCGCGAGGCACGGTTGAGGACGGTCTCCTCAAAGGCATCCTTATCGACACGGTCCGCTCCCCGGCGATCTCGGCACTCCTGATTGGCCTGACGATTGGCATCATTGCGGAACCTGACAGCGTCTACGACAGTTTCTACGAGCCGCTTTTCCGCGGTCTGCTTTCAATCCTCATGCTGATCATGGGCATGGAAGCCTGGGCGCGGCTCTCAGAACTCCGCAAAGTCGCACACGCCTATATCGCCTATGGCCTTGCAGCGCCGCTCGTTCACGGTCTGTTGGGTTTCGGCGCGGGCCTTATAGCCCACGAGCTGACAGGCTTCTCAGCCGGCGGCGTTATCCTCCTCGCGGTCATGGCAGCCTCAAGCTCCGACATCTCCGGCCCACCAACAATGCGCGCTGCCCTGCCCGAAGCGAACCCGTCTGCCTACGTTGGATCATCCACGGGTCTTGGCACACCGGTTGCAATCCTCTCCATTCCTCTGTGGATGGCACTCGCTGATATTTTGATCGACCTCTAACCCCTACCCAAGAAGCCAACTCCCCGATACGAATGGGCGGACCTCGAAACAGCAAAGCACCGCCCATGATCACCGAAGCCCCAAAGAAGACCACCCATGACGCCGAAGAAGATGCCCGCAATCAGGACATCCAGATCTACGTCAACGGTGCGCTCAAACACCGCTCGGAGGCCATGATTTCGGTCTACGACTCGGGGTTCATGTTGGGAGACGGCATGTGGGAGGGTATGCGCCTCTATAACGGCAAATGGGCCTTCTTCGATGAACACATGGACCGCCTGTTTGACAGTTGCAAAGCCGTTTCGCTCGACATCGGCATGACGCGCAGCGAAATCCACGACGCCCTGCAAATGACCGCAGCCGCCAACGGAATGACCACCGATGCACATTGCCGCCTGATGGTGACCCGCGGCGTCAAGGTGAAGCCCTTCCAACACCCCTCCCTCAGCCGCACCGGCCCGACTGTCGTCATCATCATCGAACACTCCAAACCGGCAGAGGACGTCCAAAAACAAGGCATCCGCCTTGCAACCGTACCGCAGGTCCGTGGCCTGCCGATGAGCCAGGACGCCAAGTACAACAGTCATTCCAAACTAAACTGCGTCATCGCTTGCCTTCAGGCCGAACAAGCCGGAGCCGACGAAGCCCTG
>CAYPVG010000200.1:0-3915 GCA_964414085.1 uncultured Boseongicola sp.
GGTTGAGCTGATCGCACCGATCGCGATGGAAAACGGCCTCCGCTTCGCTATCCGCGAAGGCGGCCGCACCGTCGGCGCCGGCGTCGTCTCCAAGATCATCGACTAATTAGCGGGGCCCTTCTGGGCTTCCAGACAAAATCAGAGCCCGCATCTACTGATGCGGGCTCTTTCATTTGGCTCCAGGGAGAGGCTTGCCTTCAGAGTATTCCGTCAAAGCTCTTGGTATCAGCCTTTCCTGACTCTTCAGTGTAGCTCCAGAAGCCCCGCACGATGCGCTTCCAGGCGCTCTTGATCTTTTTCGTATTTACGCCTCGATCCAGTGTCTCTTTTGTTTGTGCTGGAGAAGAGGGTGTCAGGTCGGTGAATTGTGCGGTTTGCATCTGTTACCTCGGAGCTTTTCCTAATTGCTGAATCGAGGTTATGGTCACTTGGAAAGTTCTGCTTAAACGAACGCTTGTCATTTGCTTGCCAATTGCTTGTTTCTGCTTCTCTGGAGACTAAATACGCGTGAAAATTCGGTTCTTAGACTTCGAGATCGACACAGAGCGGCAAGAATTGAAGCGTGACGGCACACTCGTTCCCATACAGCCCCAAGCATTTGATTTGCTGGTTTACCTAATCGAGAACCGCGAGAGCGTCGTTTCCAAGGACGATGTCATCAATGTCGTTTGGGACGGCAGAGCCATTTCAGACGGCAGTCTGAATGCCCGGGTCAATGCTGCGCGTCGCGCTGTCGGTGACACCGGCGAAGCGCAGGCGGTCATTCGGACAATTCCGCGTCGGGGGTTTCGATTTGTCGCAGAAGTGACAACAGGGGAAAGCAGTGTGTCTGCAACCGAAGAAGTAACGCGCTCGAAATCGGAAAACGGCCCTTCTTTGACGGTCCTGCCATTCGTCAATCTGAGCTCAGACAGCGAGCACGAATTCCTTGCGGATGGGTTAACCGAAGACGTTGTCACCGCGTTGTCCAAACTTCGAGGGTTCTTTGTCACTGACCGAAGCACGACGTTCGCACTCAAGGAAGAAGCCCGTGACCCGCGCGAAGTCGCCGAGGAAATGGGTGTTCGATACATATTGAATGGCAGCGTTCGTTCTGCTGGCACGCGTATTCGTGTCAACGCGAGACTGATTGATACTGAAACCGGTGCACAGCTTTGGAGCGAAAGATACGACCGCGAATTGACGGATATCTTTGAAATCCAGGATGAGCTGACCGAGAGTTTGGTCGGCCATTTATCCCCAGAACTCTATGCGGCGGAACATGCGCGTCTCAAGCGGCGGCACCCTCAAAGCCTTGATGCGTGGGAGTGCTTTGTGAATGCGCTCCATCATTATGGGCAACAGTCTCAGGATGGCAGCAAGGCGGCGATTGAGTTGCTGGAGCAGGCGATTGATCTGGATCCGGATTACTCGCAGGCTCTTGGGCTCTACGCGACCATTTTGGCATGGCGCACAATTCAGCATTGGGAGCCTATGGAGCCGACGCTCCAAACGGCTCGTAAAGCTTCGGATCGAGCCTTGCTTGCTGACTCAAATGATCCCTGGGCCTCGATTGGCCGTGGATATGTTTCCATAGTCGCGCGCGAGGGTGATGCAGCAATTATCAATTATGGGCGGGCCGTAGACCTCAGTCCGAACTTTGCCTATGCGCGCGCACTTCTGGGTGTGGCGAATGCTTATGCGGGAAATGCGGATCTGTCGCTTGGGCACATCAAGAAAGCGATTGCGTTGAGCCCTCGCGATACATTCATCGACAAGTTCTATCTCTACCTTTCCATCGCCGAGTTTCAGGCTGGACACTATGAAGCATCTGCGATGGCAGCTGAGAAGGCGATCCAGTTGAAACCGGGCCACCCGAGTTCTCACATGTTTCGCACGGCCGCCTTCGCCTTGGCGGGCGATGCAGCGTCGGCATCATTCGCATTGGGAGAGTTTCTGGAACTGGTCCCTCACGCCAAAGCGTCCGAAATCCAGAAGACAGTTCTTTACTATCAAGCAGAAGACAGAACACGTTTTGCGGACGGGATGCGCAAGGCGGGTCTTTCAGACTAGGTCGCCGGTTTCACTGAGCAGCTTGCGCGCAGAAGCATGACGCGTTCACCGGAATGTCCGCTCGCGCGTTCGCATATTTGAGGCGTTGAGCGATAAGAATGCCCTCAGAGCTTCCATCAGCACCGCGCGCCTTTAAGCAATCGAATAGTCCTCTGAGTGCCCAGACATTGTCGGGGTGGATTTGAGGACGGGGGATGTTGCCTCCCAAGCCGAGGTCCTCGCGGAAAACCGCTTCGGCCTCTTCAACCTCACCTTGTTCAAACAATAGTGCCCCAAGCGCATGGCGGGTTGGTTGCATCCAGCCCCAGGGTTCGTCGTAGGGCAGCGCGTCCTCGCGGGCGACCGAGAGGCGGAGCTGCTCAAAGGCGACATCGAAATTGCCTTTGCGGTACTCGATTTCGCCCTTCAGCATGCATTCGGCGACCTCGTATTTCTCCCAACAGGCCACGTTGTGCAGGCGGCGTGCCTCTGGGACCAGTTTGCGCGCTTCGTGGAACAAAACCTGATGTTTTTCGGCGTTTTCCACATCGCCCGTGGCGGCATAGGCCACGCCTTTTGCGTAATGCCTGATCGTCGTGAGGTTGCGGTAGATGTCGGGGTCTTCGGGCATGGGTAGATTGATGATTTCCTGCCAGCGGCCAAATCGGATCAGCGCGTGGTCGCCGACATCTGCATAAGCCTCGAAGAAATTGGCCATAGGCGGAGAGGTGATTTCCAGAAGCTCTTTGGGGACGTCATCGCGGAGGGACTTAGCTGCCGCGCGTGCCGGCTCGAGCTGGCCGAGGAACATGGCGCCGTAAGCTGCAAAATGCGTGTTGTGGATGCGATAACCCGTATAGATGTTCGCGCTGCCGTTCCTGGCTTTGTATTTGCCATCGACCGCCATGGCGCGTTGGTTCCAGTAGAGCGTGCCCTGATAGTTCCCGCATTGGACGTCGATGTGGGTCGGCATGTGGATGAGGTGCCCCGCATCAGGGATCATATCGCGCAACACATCCCCGGCTTTCAGGGCCTTCTCGGGCGTCGGGGACATTTCCATTAGGTGGACGTAAAGGTGCAGGAGTCCCGGGTGGTTCCAGGTACGCGGATCGTCTTGCATCGCGTCTTCGCAAAGCGTTTGCGCCTCGAGCGTCGCCGCATTCGCGGCAGGCTCCCCCGTTTCCATGTCCCACATGCGCCACGGGGTGAGGTTCATAAGCGCCTCGACCAAGCAATGCCGCACGTCCAGATCGTCCGGGAAATCGCGGTGGACGGCGCGCATGGCGTCGGCGAAGTCATTGTTCCAGCCGCGCATCGTGTTTTTTTCGGCCGGATCGCGCTGCGGGAAGCGTATGGCTAGCGCTTTGATAAGGGCAGCTTCGGCATCGGTGACATTGGTGCAGGCTTGAGCGGCCTTCATCGCGTCGAACGCAACCGCGAGCGAGTCGGACATCATCTTTTCGTCGCGCAGTTCCCACGGCAGGTTGTAGTTCGGGCCGACCGCGTAGGCGAGGCCCCAATGTGCCATGGCGCAATCTGGATCCGCTTCGATAGCGCGGCGAAAACAGGCGTCGGCCTCCTCGTGGGCGTAGGCAAAGCACCAGGTCAGCCCGCGATTAAACCATAGCTGTGCATCTGCTGACGAGGTTGAGACCTCGCGTCCGAAGCCGTCGATGTCAAAGTAGTCCATTTGTCCCCCACAGTCCTTTGGCGAAGACTACCACAGGTTGACGGGAACTCTACGACCGAGACTGAATCCCACTTGATTCCCCGCCCGCGACCGAATAACCACACGCTCGGTCTTAGGGGTTTAGCTCAGTTGGTAGAGCATCGGTCTCCAAAACCGAGGGTCGTGGGTTCGAGTCCCTCAGCCCCTGCCAAGAC
>CAYPVG010000201.1:0-7476 GCA_964414085.1 uncultured Boseongicola sp.
TTGCATCTCGTCAAAGACGTCCTCGATCGAGCCTGTTTCCACAGCTTCGCCTGAGTACATGACGCACAGCCGGTCGCAGGTTTCGAGGACTAAGCCCAAGTTATGGCTGATGAAAAGCATGGACGTGCCGTACTTTTTGCCCAGGTCTTTGACCAACTCGACCACAGCCGCTTCGACGGTCACGTCGAGGGCGGTGGTGGGTTCGTCTAGGATCAGGAGTGACGGCTTTGACATCAACGCCATCGCGATCACGATACGCTGCTGCTGACCGCCCGAAAGTTGGTGCGGATAGCTTTGCAGCATGCGTTCCGGGTCGGGCAGGCGGACGTCGGTGACGACTTCAAGGGCGCGTTTGTAGGCCTCTTTTTCATCGACGCCTTCGTGGATCATGGGCACTTCCATGAGCTGCTTGCCGATCTTCATCGCCGGGTTCAAGGACGCCATGGGTTCCTGATAAATCATGGCAATTTCCGAACCGCGAATGTCACGCAGTTCTTCCATGGACATCTCGTTCAGGTCGCGGCCTTTGAACTTGATCGATCCACCGACAATGCGGCCGTTGACGCCCAAATCCTGCATAACCCCAAGTGCCACAGTACTTTTTCCGCAACCTGACTCGCCAACAAGGCCCATGGCTTCGCCGGGTTGCACGGTGCAGGAAAAGTCCATGACCGCCGGGATCTCGCGCAGACGTGTGAAGAAGCTGATGGACAGGCTGTCGATCTCGAGGATCGGTCCGTCGTAGTCCCATTTGCTCATTTTTGTCCCTCCTTCGAGGTGTCGTTTGGCCGAAAAGGCGCCTTCGGTATTACGTCGGTAAAACGTCGGTATTACGTCGGTGCGCCCGTTCGGTGAGTTCGTTAATCCTTAAGGCTTTCTTCACGCAGACCGTCGGCCAAGAGATTCAGCCCGAGCACGAGGCTCATGAGGCTGATGGCTGGGGCCAAAGCGGGATGCGGGTAAATCGACAGGAGGCGACGGCCATCGTTGATGGTCGAACCCCAATCCGGGCTTTCCGGTGGAAGGCCAAGGCCGAAGAAGCCCAAAGTGCCGAGAAGGATTGTTGTGTAGCCAATGCGGAGGCAGAAATCGACGATCAGCGGACCTCGTGCGTTGGGGAGGATTTCCCAGAGCATGATGTACCACGGACCTTCACCACGTGTCTGACCAGCGGCGACGTAGTCGCGCGTTTTGATGTCGAGCGCGATGCCCCGCACGATCCTGAACACGGTTGGCGAGTTGACGAAAACCACCGAGACGAACACGACGAGTACCCCGCCTGGAACGTCAAAGAGGTCGATCGCGTCCGGCCAGAAGTTCAATGGTGTCCGATCTTGGCTGATCAGCGAGAAGTAGAGTAGGAGCCCCACAACCAGAACGCCGCCCACGTACATCTTCTGTTTGTCAGGTTGCGTGTAGAACCGCGAGTTGAACAGAACGACGAGGAATATGATCGGGAACAGAAACAGTACCGCTGCCATGTAACTCGGCAGGCCTGTCGCCACGATCTCCGGAGTTACCAGAAGGTAGAACAGCAGGATTACCGGGAAGGCGAGGATCAGGTTCGCAAGGAAGCTGAGAAACGTGTCCAGTCTGCCGCCGTAGTAGGCTGCGGGCAAGCCCAGCGTGATGCCAACCATGAAGGCGAAAAGTGTGGCCAAAGGCGCGATCTGGATCACAACCCATGAGCCTGCGACCATCCGGCTGAACACGTCTCGGGCAAGGTTGTCGCCGCCAAGAAGGTAGAATGCGTAGTCGGCTTCCGTTGCGCCGGCTAGTGGTTCGCCTGGGGCTTTGTTCTTCATGCCAGAGACTTGGGACAGTGGATCGTGTGTGACGATCATATCCATGGCGCCGAATATCCCGGTGAAGACCCAGAACATCACGATGGCGAAGCCGATCATGCCGACGACGCTGTCGAAGAGCTTGCCGTACAGGCCAAGCTTGCGCTTGAACGTGATCGACAGGGCAAATGTCACAGCGAGTGCGATCCAGACTGGCAGGAAGCGCGTGGACATTGCACCGATGATGCCTTTGTTTTCCAGCCCAGGCACAAGGATGCCGCCGACCAAGTAGACGAGCGTTACAAGCACGATGCCTAGGAATAGGTATCGCATCGCCATCGACGCCCAATCGCTTGGGCTACGTTTTGCTGCGAGCGCCGAGCCCTGTACTTCGGCACCGGGCGAAACAAAGCTCAGGACGATCTGGGCGATCACGGACACGCCAAAGGCCGCCCAAAGCAACAGGTAAATTGGGTTTAGGACAGCGAAGCTACCGGTCCAGGTTAATGGTTCCATACCTCGGTCCTCCTTAAGCGATACGAATGCGTGGGTTCAGGAAGACGTAGCCGATGTCAGATATCAGCTGCGTTACCAGAACGACGAAAACGGCAACGACAGAACAGGCGAGCAGGAGCTCGATGTCGTTGTTGCCTGCGGCTTGCACGAGCGTCCAACCGAAGCCCTTGTAGTTGAAGAGCGTCTCGACGATGACGACACCGTTCAGGAGCCACGGGAACTGGAGCATGATCACTGTGAACGGCGCGATGAGCGCGTTTCTGAGTGCGTGCTTCAGAACGATGTTTCCAAAGCTGACGCCTTTAAGGCGTGCCGTGCGGATGTATTGCGCCGTCATCACTTCGGTCATCGACGCGCGGGTCATTCGCGCGATATAGCCCATGCCATAAAGTGCGATGGTCAGCACTGGCAGGAAGAAGTTTTCAAACGTGATGTTATCGGCTGCCGACGTCGCCGTCCCTTTGAACCACTTCACACCCGCCGATGAGGCAAAGAGTGTGATGAAGATCACGCCGGAGACGTATTCGGGTGTCGCCGTTGAGGCGATCGAGAATGTCGAGAGTGATCGGTCAAGTTTCGATCCTTCGCGCATGCCTGCAAGCACACCGACGATCAGGGCCGAGGGTACCATGAGCAGCATGACGAAAAGCATTAGCCATCCGGTTAGCCCAAGTCGCGTCGAGACGATCTTGCTGACGTCGTCTTTGAAAACGGTCGATTGTCCCCAGTCTCCTTGCAGGATGCCACAGAACGTCGGCGCATCCGCTGGCTCCATACCTCGTTTGAGGCAGCGACCGGTGACTGTGCCGTCGTCGTTTTCGAACATGTACCCCGGCAGGACGCCAAGCCACTGACCGTATTTGATCGGCAGCGGTTGGAGGTAACCGTTTTTGCCCAGGTAGGACGTAACGGCTTCGTCCGACATTCTCTGGTTGCCTTGCGTTTTTGCGAGCTTTTCCAGGTTGGGGTAGAGGTTGGTCAGGAAGAACACGATGAATGTGAGGCAGAGCGCCGTCAGTATCATCACACCTACCCGGCGGAGGATAAAAAGACCCATTAGGTTACCCTGTTGTCAGAGCGCGGCGTGTGGACTTTGTCTCTGAACTCTCGGGAAAATGAGAGCCGACGCGCTTTGTGAGAAGGGCGCCCGGATCATCCAGGCGCCCCTTTGTTTTGTGTCAGCTTAGGCTGCGAAGCCCAGGTACTGGGGATAAATCTCAAACGAGATGTGCATATCCGCGCCCACCAGACCTTCGCGCGCGTGGCGATAGAGCGAACGCCAGTATGGTTGGATCGTCACGCCTTCGTCTTGGATCAGCGTCTGGATCTTCACCATGATCTCGCGACGCTTGTCTGCATCAGCGACGGAGAGCGCTTGAGCCAGCAGGCCGTCGAACTCTTCGTTGGACCAGCCGAATTCGTTCCAGGCTTCGCCGGAGC
Source organism: uncultured Boseongicola sp. (assembly GCA_964414085.1). Lineage (GTDB taxonomy): Bacteria > Pseudomonadota > Alphaproteobacteria > Rhodobacterales > Rhodobacteraceae > Boseongicola. Next base: position 3,741 of record CAYPVG010000201.1, read on the forward strand.
GGTAGGCCAGTGCCAGAACCTGAACGCCGAGAGGGCGGTGGTTCCAGTTGGTCGAGCTGAACGGATACTTCGCCCAGTCGTTCCAGAAGGTTGAACCTGGCAGGATCGTACGCTTGACGTTGAAGCCGGCGTCGCGCAGCTGGGCTGCCACGGCGTCGGTTGTGTTTTTGCGCCAGTCGTCGTCGATCGAGATGATCTCGTGCTCGAAATCCATCATGCCAGCTTCTTCCATGAGGGCGCGCGCGCCTTCGACGTCACGTGGACGTGCTGGAAGTTCAGCGTATTCCGGGTGAACCGGAGCGACGTGGTGGTTTTCAGCAGGAACACCGCGGTTGCCGTAGCCAAGCTCGAGGCAGACCGAGTTGTCGACAGCCATCGAGATGGCTTTGCGGACGCGGACGTCTGCGTAAGGCTGCGTGCCGTCGATTTCTGCGAGCTGGTTCGGACGTACAACGATGGTCGACGCCGTCACAACTTCGGTCTGTACGAGGCCGAGGTCGTTCATGATGTCGATGAATTCACCAACCGATTCATAGAGGAAGTCGACTTCCTCGGATTCGATGGCTGCCAGCCATGCTGCAGGGTCGGTGCCGTAGTCGATGTACTCAACTGCATCGAGAGGTGGCTCGCCGAAGACGTCTGTACCCCACCAGTCGTGCTCGGTGTTTTTGACGATTACGCCTTTAACACCCACTTCCAGTTCGCTCATCAGGAACGGACCGGTGCCGACGGCGTTCATGACATCGTCAGGATCAAACGAGCTGTGGACGATGGCTGCCGGGTAGTCGGCCATGCCCGCGATCAGCGAGATGTCCGGATTTGGCAAGTTCAACACAACGGTCATGTCGTCTGTCGCAACAGCCGAGCCTTCGATCAGCTTGTTGGTGTTTGGATCAACGAGGGTCGCAAAGCGGCCAGCCATGGAGTTGGCTTCGACGTCCTTGTCGCACCAACGTGCGATGTTGTTCACGACGTCTGCCGCAGTGAAATCATCACCGTTGTTCCACTTAACGCCCGGACGCACGCGCAGTGTGTACTGCGTCGCGTCGTCGTTTACTTCCCAGCCTTCAAGCAGCATCGGTGTAAACGAACCGTCGTTGTTGTACTGGACGAGATACTCGAGCGTGCCACGAGCGTAGTTCGCGATCTGGCTCCAGTCCCAAGTCCGAGTGTCCTTAAGAGCGCGTACTTCCATCTGGATGCGCATTGTGCCGCCCATTTGGGCGTGGCCACCAGCGCGTGCCGGCGCGGCTGCACCGATAAGGCCGTAAGCAGTCGTGGTTGCGACGCCAAGTGCCGTGGCGCGAGTCAGAAACTCACGACGGCTGATCTTGCCTTCTGCGTATTCTGCTGCGTGCATCTCCGCAGCAGGATGGACACGCGAAAGCGTGTTTTCATTCGTTTTCATAAAGTCTTTCTCCCTGTCAGACTTATTTTGCTTCAGTCTCCACCTCGATTTGGGTGGTTTTCAGTCCGCACGATTTTCTGTGCGGGGTATTTTACCGCGAGCATTCCGACATGGTTTCTCACGAAGGTCAACGGCCAGCTTCGTCGGATTCAGGTTCAAAAACGACATTGTGACTTCTCAAAAGCGACACGCCGCGAATCTTGGGCCATCATTCCGCCGCGTCACTTGGATGTGCGGAATTCTGTGGGGCTTTGACCGCTTTTTGAACGGAATGCGCGGGTGAAATAGGCAGGTGACGCAAAACCAGATTCGATCGCGATTCGTCCCATTGGCATATCGGTGTCTTTCAGCAGCCGGCAGGCCTCGAAATGTCGACGATCTGTCAGAATATCGAGTGCGGCACGTCCGCCCGCCTGACGGCAGGTGCGCGTCAGATGAGTAGGTGTGACACCAAGTTTTGCCGCGTAGTGTTGTACGCCCACTGGCTTGCGGAAATCGCGTTCCACCAAGGCTGTGAAGGCCTCACTGAGGCGCGATGCGGCGTCGGGTTCCGGCGTTTGTGGCTTGAATGCGCTTTCCGCAGCGCGTGTCCGTTCAAACCAGATCGATAGCAATCCTTCATGATGCAGGATGGCCTCGGACCGACCCGCCGCGTCACCATTCTGTTCGCGTTCCATTGCGTCGATCATTCCCGTCAGTTCGCGCTGTAGATGGACTTCGCGCAATCTCAGGTGAAGGGGTTCGGTTGGCCAGTCGAAACCGTTTGTCTGCGTTAGCCGGACCATCGATCCGAAAACTGCGGGTGTAACGGTGAAGCCATGCATCGTCCCGGGGGGCAGTAAGATCGCGCTATGGGCGCTGTAGCCGCCAGATTTCCCTGCAATCGTAATGCGCCCTTGGCCACGTGTGAACCAAAGAAGGATTGGCCGATCGTAGCTGCGCATTGCTTCTGTGCGCCAGCGTTCGCCGCGTGCAAGGCGGGAAATCGACGTGATTTCGGCGACTTGTTTTTTGGGTGCGACGACTTGTGGCGTGATCCGCGCCGGTTGTCTGTCGGCAAGTTTTGTATTGCGCTGGGCCTGTGGCACAAGCGTAAGGCGCTGCAATGTCATGACACCCGGTCCCCCAACCAGTTGAGCGGTGACAAGTTAGGCATTGGCGGCGTCGCGCGTCAACTGTCTGCTTCGTCAGGCTTTTTGAGGCGTGATTTTCCGAGCAATCGTCCAATGATAAAGGACGTTCTGGGTGCGTAGATGTAGTTTGTTTTCGATTCAGCACTTCTGGCGCGCATTCGCATGAGACTGAACACGATGAGAATCACGTGTGCGAGCGAGACGAACCCGAACATAGCGCTTGGGCCAAAGGCCTCGATCAGTGTCGAGACGACGTATGGCGATGCGATTGCTCCGACGGCGTATAGGAACATGAGCGCGGCGGAGAGTTCGACGCGTTGATCGTCGCTGGCAAAGTCATGTGCGTGAGCTGCTGCAACGGAGTAAATCGGGAATGTTGCAAAGCCAAAAACACCTGATGCCACAAGGACGGCGAAGGAGCCACCGGTTGAGAGCGCGACTGTGATTGCGCAGGAGACGATGGCGGCGACGGACAGCCAGACGAGTACCCATCGGCGGTCATAGCGGTCAGCGAGCCATCCGGCTGGGTATTGGCTGAGCGCGCCGCCGAGGACAAAAGCTGCGAGGAACAGCGCGATTTCATCGACGGTCAGTCCAACCTCGATACCATAAAGCGGCCCGACCATCCGGAACGAGGCGGTTGTGACACCTGCTGACACCACGGCGGCCGCTGCCAGCGGTGACATGCGCCATGCGATGGCCGGTCTCAGCCTTGGAGCCTCTGGAATGGCGGGTTGGCTGGCGCGCGTGAGGACCAGCGGGACCAGAGCTGCGCAGCAGATGATCGCGAGGATGTTGTAGGAGACATAGCTCGCAGGTGTCAGGACCGAGATCATGAGCTGTGCAGCCAGCGATCCAGCGATGTCGACCACGCGGTAGGTGCCCATCGCGCGTCCGCGGTTTTCGTTGGAGACCTTCGCCTGAAGCCAGCTTTCGACCACTGTGTAACAGCCGGCGATACAAAGCCCTGACATGATCCGCATGAGCGACCACGCGTAGGCGTCTATGATCACCATGTGGAGGAGGATGCCGATGGTGCCCATGGCGGTGAAGGCGGCGAAGGCGCGGGAATGGCCGACAGCACCCATGAGGCGTGGCGCCCACCAGCATCCAATGAAGAAACCGACGAAATGCGCGGAGCCAAGTAGACCGATTTGCGCGGTTGTGAAGTCGAGCTCAATGCCAGAGAGCGCAT
>CAYPVG010000202.1:0-4156 GCA_964414085.1 uncultured Boseongicola sp.
AACCTCGGCGGGCTGCACGGCGTTTTCCGCATCATATCCATCCATGCTGTAGTAGCGCGAATAGGCGATGGGAGCGTTGGGGTCGTTCACCTCGATATGTTTGAATGGATCAAAGGGAGACCCGCCGAACAGCGTGTGAAAATAGCAGTGTCCGACCACGGCGCTTGTGCCACCTGCGGCCTTGACCTCGGAGAAGACGCTCGGGTCGTGCGACGGTCGGATGTTTTCATTGTCGAGAAGCCCGTGCTCAGACGGCGCCCGACCTGTGTGAAGGGTCTCATAAACGGGCGCCGAGATGGTGGGTAGGCAAGCCTCCATTGTCCAAAGTCGCGCCCGGCGATTGGCGACTTCAGCCATGAGGTAGGTGCAGGCCTTGCGCGCAGTGTCGTCGCGCAGCCCGTCGATGATAATAAGACAGACCTTCTTCATGAGTGCCTACGTGTCATGACGTGTCATATGGGCATCCACCAACCGTTGCACACGCGGTGCGAAATGGCGGAAGCTAGGCGTTTCCATACCGGCGATCTTGCCCGCTTCATCAAGATAGCGCACCGCTATGATCTCTTTGATGTTGGGGTTCTTCTCGAATTCTGAAACCTCTTCGGTGCTCATCGGACCGCCTTGCAGGTTCAACGAATGCACGGACGCCTCTGACAGCCGGTCAAAGTAAGCGGGCTTCGTTGCACATAGATAGCGCTTGGCGGCCACGTGATAGCGGCAGCAATCAGTCACCACTCTGGGAAAAAACCGCTCCAACACCTCTGCACCAGCGTCCTCGTGGTGGCGATCCTTGGTGTCGTCCATGGTGAAGGTGCCGAACTCAGAGGTGAAATGCCCGATATCGTGGAGCAGCGCGCCGACGATGATCTCATCCGGTTGGCCGTTCTGTTCGGCGATGGTCGCGCCTTGCAGCATGTGTTCGCCCATGGTTACGGGCTCGCCCAGATACTCCTCTGATCCCCGACGCTCAAAGATTGAGGCCAGAAAGTCCACGATGGTCTCGGCAGTCAGATCTTGCGCTTTTTTGTTCATTCCGCTGCCTCCAATCCCCTGTGGCGCAGCGCGTCCCGCGTTGAGCGCAGCCCATCCTTGTCCGCATAACACCCTTGCAACCACCGAGTGCCGGTTCCGGAATAGGCCTTGCGCGCGTGCAGCACGCGTGTGTTGTCCACGACGAAGGCTTCGCCTGGCTCCAACCGAAAAGTGACCTCCATATTCGGGTCGTCGATGATCTCACCTAGGCGGCGGTATGCAGCATACCAGAGCGCCATCTGGTCAAAAGGCACATCGGTGACCGCCGCGAGCGAGCGGTTGTTAAATCGTACACCAATGAGTTCGCCATCGGGTGCCAACTCGATCAGCGGTCTGCGCGAGGTCAGGCAAACCCCCGCCTCGCCCGCATATTCAAACCTGGCGCAGTGGCGGGCCAGCACGTCGAAAAACTCCGGGGCCTCGTCGCGTAGCCGAAGGGCCGCGGCAAAGCCATCGACAACCATATTCTCGCCCCCTGTGGCCGAGCTTTCGAGGCAATAAAGAACCTGAACAGTGGGCACCGGGTCGCGGTAAGGATTGTCCGTATGGGCCTGCAAACCCAGCCCGGTGAAGGCAAGGTTTGTTGGGTTTACCTCAGTGCGGACCTCAAAGAGCTTGCCGTAATTGGTTTCTCGCACATAGCCGAAAAGGTCCACAACCTTGAAAAGTGCGCCTTCCTCGACCGGCCCGCCTTCAACCTTGCCAAAGCCGAAGCGGGCGACCTGCTCGATCCAATCCGCGAATCCTGCGCCGCGCGTGGTAAGCTCCGGGAACTGGCCGGTCGGCACGCCCGATTGCAGGTCAGCCGTCCAGGGCGTGATGTCATCGGCCAGCCAACCAGGTGCCGGCGCATCCGCCTTGTCATAGGCATGTGCGCGCAGCCAGTCGAGATCGAAGGACACGTTTTTGTCTTCGGGTGAAAAGGTCACGCTCAGCCCATCGCTGCCGACCGTGACCGCGCTGATGTGCGTCTGTGCCGGAATGTCGCGTAGAGCTATAAGGCGTTGACCATTGCCAGCCGCACGCGTTTCAGGGTCCGGGGCGTTGTCGCGTAGCCAGATGGCATGAAATCGGGTCTCTGCGCGGTCCGCGTGAAGCGTCAGAACGCTGCCGTTCTGATCAAGGGTTACATGCATGGCTGGCCTCCCAAGGGGTCGAGTGTTCCATGACATCTGCGCAAAACCGTGCATAAATTCAAATTATAAATTATCTCGCAAAGAGGCAGCACAGCTTATGGATAATTCTTCTTTTTCCGTACCGCCCCTGGAATGGGTCCGCGCCTTTGAGGCCGCAGCCCGTCTGGGAAGCTTCACCGCTGCGGCGGCGGAGACGGGCCTGACCCAGCCCGCTATCAGCCAGCGGATTGCGCAGCTAGAGACGCACCTGAACGCAAAGCTCTTTGTTCGCCGTCCCCGTGCTATCTCGCTGACCGTCGAGGGAGAGACTTGGCTGCCGCATGTGCAGGCAGCCTTTCGGGAACTCAGCGACAGCTCAGAGGTGCTGTTTTCGCGCGGACGGCGACAATTAACGATCTCCGCCAGCCAATCCGTGATATCAATGTGGCTGGCCTCCCGCCTCGCGCAGGCCAGCGAAGCCACCGGGGCGTCAATATCAGTGCAATCTTATGTTTTGGGCGGGCAAAGTGTGAAGCCAGATGAGACCATACAGATCAGATATGGCTCTGGGGGCTGGCCGCACCCCTATCAGACGCCGCTGTTCAAAGAAGCTATCGCCCCTGTCTGCGCCCCAGGCCTCGCAGCCGAAGACTGGACAACACTGCCTCGTGTCGCCTGTACCGGCCCTCGACCTGACTGGACCGATTTTGCCAAGCACTTTGCAATTCCTTCAAACCCCGTACCGGAAATACGGGTCGACACTCTGCACGGCGCTATTGCGATTGCCAAAACCGGCCATGGCGTAGCGCTCGGTTCACTGCCACTATGCGCCGATGATATTTGCGCTGGAAATCTTGTCCGTGTGACCGATGATGTATTGGAGCGCAGCGAAACCTACTGGCTTCTGGCTTCCCGCGAGGCCATTGGTCGACACCAATGGGAGACTTTGGTGGACACATTTGTAGGCTAATCGGCACGAAGAAGGTTCAAAGACCTTTGTGTGGATCCACATAATATTTATGTGCGGCATAGCTGACACTCATGTGTGCCGCGTTAAAAAGCAATTTGGGCTCTGAGCGGCAATTCGCTGCACCAGCTACCGAAGTCTGATTTCGGCCAGCAGAAGCCACTGAATGCGATGCTTCTAGTTTGGTAAAGCCTGCTTGACGAGAATTCATCGGTGAAATTCGGATACGGCCTGCTGAGCGGGCTTTGTGCAGTGGTGAGACCTTAGCCTTTTTGGGACTTTCCAGGATCAGTTCGTTCGATGTTGCACCGTACTTTGGTTAACAGTTTGTCGGTTCCAGAAGTCATTGTTCCGATGGACCCCGGGGCGCTCATGCACTAACACTCAAACCTGATCACTCAGGTGGGGCTGCTCACCAAAATCACGTAGAAGGACGGTCAAAAAAAATGATAGGCAGAGCACATGTTTGACGGAAAAACAGTACTGATTACTGGTGGGACCGGCAGCTTCGGCAAAAAGTTCATCGAGCATGTTTTGGCCGGTCAGAAACCGAAAAAGCTGATCGTCTATAGCCGCGATGAGTTGAAGCAATTCGAGATGAGCCAGACCTACAACGACCCTTGCATGCGCTACTTGATCGGTGATGTCCGCGATGGCGAACGACTCCAACTGGCGATGGACGATGTCGACTATGTCGTTCACGCCGCAGCGCTAAAACAGGTGCCGGCCGCGGAGTACAACCCTTTTGAGGCCATTAAGACAAATATTCACGGCGCTCAGAATGTTGTCCAGGCGGCGCTTGCGGCAGGCGTAGAAAAGGTTGTCGCGTTATCAACTGACAAGCCACCCCCATTGGTTGCTGCAATGCAGCCATATGCAACTGCAATAAGAAGGCCAGCTGTGGGTAGCGTCATAGGTTTGCTGCTGAATTTGCTGCATCCAACTCCGAGGCACAGTGTAGTTGTCAAAGCAAGAGCTGGAACAAGCAGGGGCGTTGTTTGTAAGATATTATCCATTTTGTTTTGCTTTCGTTATTTATGAT
>CAYPVG010000203.1:0-5765 GCA_964414085.1 uncultured Boseongicola sp.
AAGATTTCGACTTTGCACTTGCCGACATTCTTGGTGACGAAAACACCTCAAAAGAGATTGCCGGAGCAAGCAAATCTGGCTTGACCATTGTATTTTCACCGAGATCCCAGCTGTATGACTTGGGCAACGAGCCACTTTTTGTATTACGCAACGTGGCGGATCTTAGCCTTTGCGATACCAAGTTCGGTTTTGAGCCTGGCAGCAGTTTTGACACGGCATTAACGGACGACAGCCTTACTTGGACGCTCAAGTTATCGGACACTCGCGATCTCAATGCGGCGCTGGAAGCCTTTGAGTTTGTTGATGGTTTGTGCGCGCTTTCTATTCAAGAGGATAGTGACCCCGAGACTGCAACAGACCTAGAGTTGCCGCTTCCCAAAGCTCCCGAAATCGCCGCTGCCGCACTCGACCAAACCTCTGGCGTCGAGTGTATTGACCGAGCTGCCGAAACAAAATCGAAGCCTCCGGCGCCGAGCGCACAACCTGCACAAAAACAAACTACTCAAACGGCGACCGTACGCGTTGACTTGAACCGCATTGACCGCCTCGTGAACTTGGTTGGAGAGCTCGTAATTAATCAGGCGATGCTGTCTCAGTCATTCAACGAGGCCAATGTTCCGGCGAACTCGAAAATTGCTTCAGGGCTCGACGAGTTCATGCAGCTCACGCGCGACATCCAAGAAAGTGTGATGATGATCCGGGCACAACCCGTGAAGTCACTTTTTCAGCGTATGTCTCGTATTGTGAGGGAAGCTTCCGCTGCCGTGGACAAGAAGGTTCGATTGGTTACGGAAGGAGACACCACAGAGATTGACAAAACAGTCATTGAACGGCTCGCCGATCCATTGACGCACATGATAAGGAATTCCGTGGATCACGGTTTGGAAACACCCGAAGCCCGAATCGCAAACGGTAAGTCAGCCGAGGGCATTGTTCGACTTTCTGCGTCTCATCGCTCTGGTCGCGTGGTCATTGAGATCGCCGATGACGGCGCTGGCATTAATCGAGAAAAAGTACTTAGCATTGCTACTTCAAAGGGGTTGGTGCCCGAAGACGCGAACCTGTCCGACAGCGAGGTTGAAAACTTACTTTTTTTGCCTGGTTTTTCCACCGCAACAGAGGTTTCAAATCTATCCGGGCGTGGCGTTGGAATGGACGTCGTAAAGAATGCAATTGCTGCGCTGGGCGGCCGTATCTCCATTCAATCCACCCCTGGCCAAGGCACAGTCATTTCAATTTCGTTGCCTCTCACGCTTGCCGTACTTGACGGAATGGTGATTTCGGTGGAATCCGAGACTCTCGTTGTACCACTCACCGCAATTTCCGAAACTTTGACGCTTCAGCCTGGAGCTCTCGAGCGTTTGGGGCCTGGAACCAGCGTAATTTCGGTTCGCAGCGAGTTCGTTCCCCTGATCGACCTTGGGGTTGAGTTGGGCTATCGGCAGCCCAAAACCAACTATGACGGCGCAATTGCACTCTTGATCGTTCAAGAGGATGGCAGTCGCTCAGCCATGGTCGTTGACGGTATCGAAGATCAGCGTCAGGTCGTCATCAAAGGCCTCCAAGACAGTTACGGGAATGTGCCCGGGGTGGCGGCAGCGACTATACTTGGGGATGGGCAAATCGCACTTATCCTGGACACAAGTGATCTATTAACAAATGCCTCCGGCCGGAGTCGCGAAGTCATAACTCTCGAAAAGGCGGGCTAAAAAATGACACAAGATCAAAAGACATCTACCGACGCGCCGACTCAAGAAATTGAGTTGCTGAGCTTCTACGTGGGAGACCATGAGTATTCTGTCGACATAATGTCTGTGCGTGAAATTCGCGGTTGGACAAAAACCACGTCACTGCCCCATTCACCACAATACGTGCAGGGTGTGATCAATCTCCGGGGAACAGTGCTGCCTGTCGTTGATTTGGCACTAAGATTGGGTTTGTCCGCCAAAGAGCCAGACGAGCGAAATGTCGTCGTTGTCGTAGACCTTGATTGTCGTACCCTAGGATTACGGGTCGATGCGGTGTCCGACATCTTGTCAATCTCGACAAACGCGCTTCAGGATCCGCCGCAAATGTCTGCAGATGAGGAAGACTCATTTGTGCGGGCACTAACAATCGTAGACGAGCGAATGGTGCGTGTTCTCGACCTAAAATCCGTGTTGCCTTCAATGGACGAGGCTGCAGCGTGATAGTGACAACTCTCGAACAGTCGATGAGTTCCGAAGGAACAATCTCGGATAAGCATTTTTCGATAATTTCTAAACTGGCATATGACGAAGCAGGATTGATGATCACTGACTCAAAACGTCAGATGATCGAAAGTCGCCTACTTCGTCATATGAGAAGCATCGATTGCGAAGATTTTGACGCTTATCTTTGTTCCATCAAAGACGATGCAGCAGGCGACAAGAGAAATTCACTCATATCCGTCTTGACCACCAACGTTTCCAGCTTTTTTCGCGAGAAGCACCATTTCGATACGATTGAAAAGAGTGTTCTGCCCAAACTTCGAGATAAGGCGGCAAGAAAAAGAAAAATCCGATTATGGTCGGCAGGATGCTCGAGCGGCCAGGAACCGTTTTCTTTGGCGATGCTAATTCTTGAAAAAGCGCCGGATCTCGCAAAAGTCGATATCCGTATTCTTGGAACTGACATTGATCACGCTGTCTTGAAGAGAGCGCAATCTGGCATTTTCAAAAAGGAAGAAGTCGCGTCGCTACCATCGGATTACAGAACTCGGTTCATAAAAGAAATGAGCGCCAGTTCGGGCGACTGTCGAGTTTCACCGGAAGTTTCTGAATTGGTTTCATTTCGTCCGCTGAACTTGATTGAATCTTGGCCCATGAAGGGACGCTTCGACGTTATTTTTTGCCGAAACGTAGTGATATATTTTGACAGCGCGACCCAACTTAAACTTTGGCCACGATTTCATTCCGCGTTGGAATCGAATGGCCATCTTTTTCTAGGACATTCAGAACGCATACCCGCCCCCGAGAATGCCGGTTTCATGCCAGACGGCGTTACGACTTACATAAAGTCGCCGACCTCGAAGCCTTAAGAGTGATTGAGAGGCAAAGTTGATGTCACTTAGAGAGCAACTGAGAACGTTGGTTGTTGACGACATGTCGACGAGCCGCGGGTTGATCACGCAATCTCTGGACGCGATTGGCATTCGGAATGTTGCAACCGCCGCCGACGGTAAATCCGCGCTCCAAACCCTGGTTAGGTCTCCAGTCCATTTGGTGATCTCGGACTACAATATGCCTGAAATGGATGGATTGCATCTGCTTCACTACCTAAGGAAAACACCGCAAACCGCGAAGATCGGGTTCCTCCTAATCACTGGACGTGCTGAGCCAGCCATTATCGAGAAAGGCCGCCAACTTGGCATGAACAACTATTTAAAAAAACCATTTGAAACCAGTGATCTAAAGTCAGCAATTGAAGCGATTGTGGGCAGGCTGTAATAATGATTGATAACACGACTGCGCCGTTAATTTTTGAATTCGAGCAACTCGCACATCTCCATGAAGCCATGGCGCGAAATATGCTCCAAATGCACAAGAATGCTTTGGATATTCAAACTCTTCTCGAAGGTCAGTTCAGAACGGAAACAGATAGCTCGCATGCGGTCGCCCATGTCCAGCATTTAGATCGGCATGCACAGATGCTCGAGGATTTTTCACGCGTTCTCCACAAATGCGCAGAGAACTTGTTGAAACATAAGCTTGATTTAGCTGAGCTCGAAAAAGTGTGTGCATTGCAGTCCACAGTGACGGCGCTCTTTGAAGGTAAGTGTGACACCCCGTTGGTGGAAAGGGGTGACCTGATTTTCCTCTAGCGTTTCGTGTGTCGATGACAGCTCAAAAACGGCCATTCGAATCTATAAACCAATTAGACGATCAGAAAAGCTCGACGTCGTTTGTCTTCAATTCAGTGGGTCTGTGTATGACGGGCGCGCTCGAGACCAGACGTTGTTTGACCGCGCCACTTTCGGGCCAGAATTTTAATTGTCGCGCGCTATTCCCTCCGGTGCTCGCGCCATCGCACGCAATGCCTTCATGCTTTAAGAAACTGAGGACAAATTCAGAATTGCGGGACCCGATATCGGTCATTCCTGACAGCATAGACGCACCGCCGAACACTTTTGCCCGAAGCTCCGTACGCTGCCCTCCGAAACGCAGAATTGCGTTGATGAGCCGTTCGATGTCCACCGCGCCTGCGCTCAAGTTCTCACGATCTGAGGACGCCTCCGGCAGTAGCATATGGTTCATGCCGCCAACGCGCTGTCTCGGATCCCACAGGCATAATGAGACGCAGGATCCTAAAACAGTTGTGATCAGATCATTCGGGGAACGTCCTGTCGCCTGTTCTCCCTGTGAGATGTAGGTCCGTCGATACCCGCTCAAGCGCTCTGCCCTTTGCCCGTGACCTGAAGAATTCGACGGCAAATCTTGTTCAAGTGCACCACGTCAATCACCGCACCGCGTTCGCGTGCCGCTTTGGGCATGCCGTCAACGACAACAGTTTCAGGCGATTGAGCAATCGTATGGGCTCCGGCATTTCGCATGTCTAGCATCGCCGTCGCTCCGTCACGTCCCATGCCGGTCAACATCACTGCCACTGCGTTAGAACCTAGAGGCACCGCCGACTTGAAGAGGTAATCTACACAAGGCACATACATCGCTTGACCGTCATCAGGTTGAAGAAAAATCCGCGGTCGCTCGCGCCCTTTTAGCGTCACGTGATGTCTTCCACCTGGCCCAACTAAGATTTCACCTTGTCGAAGGAAATCTCCATCCTGCGCAAGTCGAACATGTCCGCGGCAGTTGCTGTCTAGTCTACGCGCAAAGCTCTCTAGAAACGGCGCCGGCATGTGCTGAGCTACGACAACTGGCGGACCGTTTTCTGGATAGCTTGAAAATACCTGCATCAACGCTTCGACGCCGCCTGTCGAACTGCCGACAACAACGTACTTTCCGGACCATTCATATGCACATGCTTCCAAAGATACTTCGACGGCGACTGCGGGCCACGCGGGTTTGCGAATGCTTGCCTCTGCAGCGACAGCCACCGTATCTGCGAGGTCGGCAACTCGAGGGTCGCCAGCCTGTAATCGCTTTAGATCGATGCAATCCAAAGCGCCCAGAGAAAGTGCTTTGATGGCTGCATCGCTTTGCTCAGCCGTGCGTGTTGAGACCATGATTACAGGCATTGGTCGCAACCGCATGATCTTTTCCAGGAATACGAGACCGTTCATCCTGGGCATCTCGACGTCGAGGGTGAGAACATCCGGCCGTAACGCCTTGATCATATCGCGGGCTTCGTATGGATCCCCCGCTTCCCCCACAACTGAGATTCGTGGATCTTTCGACAGGAGTGCGCGAATAAGCATTCGGATGGTTCGGGTATCATCGACGATTAAGACGCGGATCGGTGGGCGCGTTGAAATTACATCTGCATTCAAAGCCATGTCCTTCCACGAAAATAGGCGCGCCCGAACAGCGAGCGCGCCCTAAGTAGAGGGACAGGTTAAAAATTGCGTTTATGCCTGAGAGGCGGCACCACGCAGTGGCTCAAAATGAAGATAAATTCCGTCGCAATAAACATCCTCGGGATCGCCGAGGTGGAACATTGTGTAGCTCAGTCCGGTTTCTCGTTGTTGGTCAACGCCCGCGCGTGCCACCAAATCCCCGGCCTCACAACGTTGTTTTTGATCCGAACTAACAATCTGTCGTGGCGACACCAAAATGTCGGCTGAAGGC
>CAYPVG010000204.1:0-4885 GCA_964414085.1 uncultured Boseongicola sp.
GGCCTCAGGAACTACGAGCGCATTCTCACCGATAGCGACATCTGGCTGAATATGCAGGCCACGGCGCATTTCCTTTTCTGGACGATCTTCTTTCAGGTTTTGATTGGCTTCACGCTCGCTTGGCTCATCAACAAGAAATTCAAAGGCAACGATCTTTGGACGACCATCATCGTCCTGCCAATGATGTTGTCACCGGCGGTCGTCGGCAACTTCTGGAAGTTCCTCTGCCAGCCGCAAATTGGTCTCTTTAACTACATCGTTGGTTTTTTCACCGGGAAGGACCCCTCCAGCTTCGAAATGCTGGGGCAAGTAGACCTGGCGCCCTGGGCCATCGTGATTGTCGACACTTGGATGTGGACGCCGTTTGTGATGCTGATCTGTTTGGCCGGGCTGCGAAGTATCCCTGATTACATCTACGAGGCCGCCGAGATCGACCGGGCATCTAAGCTTCGGCAATTCTTCACCATCACAATCCCGATGGTTCTGCCCTTCCTCATGCTGGCGGTTCTGTTCCGTGGGATCGAGAACTTCAAGATGTTCGACCTTGTCGTTCAGCTCACCGGCGGCGGCCCCGGATCTGTCACTGAACTCACGTCGATCAACCTCAAACGTGAAGCGTTCGAGAAATGGCGAACGGGCTACGCGTCAGCCTACGCGATCATCCTTTTCGTGACTGTGTTCGGCCTCGCCAGCATTTACGTCAAGGCTCTCAACAAGGTGAAAGAGAGATGAGCAGTTTCTCCATCAATGAACCGTCGAACCGCACCAAGTGGCTCGCAGGCACGCTGGTCATCCTTTATGCGCTGATCACAATGATCCCACTCGTCTGGATTGCAATCACCGGTTTCAAAAGCCCATCGGACGCGATCGCCTATCCGCCGAAGTACGTGATCGGCTCGGAAAGCGAGGCCGGCTTTCAACCGACACTTGAAGGCTATGTGAACCTCTTCACAACGCGAACACGCCAGACGCAGGAATTCCTCGACGCCAATCCGCCGGAGAACTGGGCAGATGAAATCGTCCGCCAGTACGATATGGTCATCGTGGGACCATCGAAGTTCGGCGAGCGCTTTCTGAACTCCGTCATCATCGGTTTTGGTTCGACGTTTTTGAGCGTGTTTCTTGGAACTTTGGCGGCCTATGCCTTCAGCCGGTTCAAGATCCCGCTCGCCGATGACTTGCTGTTTTTCATCCTGTCGACCCGGATGATGCCACCCATTGCAGTGGCGATCCCGATCTTCCTGATGTATCGAAACCTAGGCCTGTCAGACACGCATCTGGGAATGATCCTGCTCTATACAGGTGTAAACATCTCACTAGCTGTTTGGCTATTGAAGAGCTTCATCGACGGTATTCCGACCGAGTATGAGGAAGCCGCGCTGATCGACGGATACACTCGGTTTCAGGCGTTCTACAAAGTCGTCCTGCCGCAAGCCGCCACAGGCATCGCGTCGACCGCGATCTTCTGCCTCATCTTCGCATGGAACGAATACGCTTTTGCAGTGCTTCTCACGACGGCCAACGCCCAAACGGCGCCGCCGTTCATCCCGACCATCATCGGTATCGGCGGTCTTGATTGGCCTGCCATCGCCGCCGGCGTCACGATCTTCCTTCTGCCGGTCATGATTTTCACCATCCTGTTGCGCAAGCACCTTTTGCGCGGGATCACATTCGGAGCCGTTCGTAAATGAGCAGTTTTTTCAACGGTCTCGTCCGCCTTCGCCGCGGTCCATGGGAGATGGTGGCAACGATCATCATCGCGTTGGGTGTCTTTATGCTGATGCAGCCCTTCGTGATCTGGGCCTTCACCTACTCTTTCGTCATCACGTTGATTGGGACTGTGATGTTCATCATTGTCAGCCATTTCCCGGAGGACGAGTGAATGGCGCAGATTGTCATCAAAGACCTCAAGAAGCAGTTCGGGGATTTTACCGCGGTTCGTGAAAGTTCGTTCACCATTGAGGACGGTGAGTTTTTCATGCTGCTGGGTCCATCAGGCTGCGGGAAGACCACGACGCTTCGCATGATCGCGGGCCTCGAGCTTCCGACGTCGGGCGACATTTATCTCGACGGCGAGGAAATTTCGCAGCGGCCGCCATCGGAACGCGATATCGCCTTCGTGTTCCAGATGTTTGCGCTCTACCCTCACATGAACGTCCGCAAGAACATCAGCTACCCGTTGGTGAGCCAGGGCATGTCGCGCAGTGCTGTGAAAGCCAAGGTTGCCGAGGTCGCGAAAATTCTTGGCATTGAAGACATCCTTGACCGTCCTGTCGGCGGATTGTCCGGTGGTGACCGTCAACGCGTTGCGCTTGGCAGGGCCATCGTGCGCGAACCAAAGGCATTCATGATGGACGAACCTCTTGGCGCGCTCGATGCAGAATTCCGAGAACATATGGCCGAGGAACTTCGCGCTTTGCACGACCGTATGGGTGCCACCACGGTGTATGTGACTCACGACCAGCTTGAGGCCATGCAAATGGGCGACAAGATCGTTGTAATGAACAATGCGGTCGTCGAGCAGTTTGGCACACCGCAAGAGATCTACGACAAACCTGCTACGATGTTTGTGGCCGACTTCATTGGCTCGCCTTCCATGAACTTTCTAAAATTCCACGGTAAAGTTGGCGGCAACGCGGGCGAGGTGACAATGCACGGCAGCGCGTTCTCAGTACCGCAATCGCGCGAACCCTTCGAAGGCGATTTGGCCTTTGGTGTTCGGCCGGAACACATCCAGCTCTCAGATGCGGCCCCCTTTCGGGCAGAAGTTCTGGCCACCGAATATCTGGGCACAACTCAGATCGTCACGCTGAACAGCGCTGGTGGCGAGGTCAAGGCACGGGTTTCGGCGCAGCAAGCTGCCAAGTCGGGCGAAACCGTCGGACTTGAGTTTAATCCAAACACGATCACGCTCTTTGACCGGCAATCGGGAAGAGCGCTTAAGTCGGAACTGAATGAGGGCGTACTCAATGGCTGAAGTATCGCTCACGAACGTCTCGAAAGCCTACGGAAAAACGCAGGCGGTTGATGACATCACCATGACCATCGAGGATGGCGCTTTCGTTGTACTCCTCGGGCCTACAGGGGCCGGAAAAACAACAACGCTTCGACTCATCTCCGGGCTTGAAAAGCTCGATACTGGCAGCGTTCACATCGGCGGTCGTGACGTCGGGTTGGACACTCCGGCCCAGCGCGATGTCGCAATGGTGTTCCAACAGTATTCGTTGTATCCGCATCTGTCGGTCCGCGATAATCTGGCGTTTCCATTGCGATCGCCGATCCTGAAAACACCTGAGGACGTCATCGATAAAAAGATCCGGCAAATTGCCGAGGTCCTGCAGATTCCGCACAAGCTCGACAACAAAGCGACTGAGCTTTCCGGCGGTGAGATGCAACGCGTCTCCATTGGCCGCGCTCTGGTCCGCGACCCTCAAATCTACCTTATGGATGAACCACTGAGCTCGCTTGATGCCAAACTCAGAGCGGACCTACGTGTGGAATTGAAACGGATCCACGCTGATCTTGGTTCAACGCTTCTTTACGTGACGCATGACCAAATCGAAGCAATGACAATGGCGACGCATATCGGTGTGCTCGAAGAAGGACGCCTCGTCCAATACGGCACGCCAAAAGAGATCTACGAGGATCCTACGAGTGTTTACGTTGCCAGCCGCCTCGGTTTGCCACGCATCAATATTCTACCGGCAAACCTTTTTCCAGGGTCGCACAAGGCCTCACAAATTGGGCTGCGCCCCGAGAACATCCGCCAGGGCGAAGGGATCGATGCGACCGTGCTCCGCTCAGAGCATTTGGGCGACCAAACACGGCTCCACCTCGATGTGAATGGGCATGCGATTACAACGCTCACCGATCCCCATCAGGATTACGCCAACAACACGACCATCAAGATTAGTCCGCATAACCCATTGTATTTCGACGACCAAGGGATGCGGGTCACTTAAGGGAGGACCATCATGGCACAGTTTATCAACGCCAAAGAGGATCTGGTCACCGAGGCCATCGACGGTGTGCTCGCGGCCTCAGGAGGCGCACTATCAAGGCTTGATGGATATCCCCACATCAAGGTGGTGTTCCGCACGGACTGGGATAAGTCCAAAGTCGCACTTGTTTCCGGAGGTGGGTCAGGACACGAGCCCGCACATGCTGGCTTTGTCGGCAAAGGCATGTTGACCGCAGCGGTGTGCGGTGAAGTCTTTGCATCGCCCTCCGTCGAAGCGGTGCTTGCGGGAATCCTTGCCGTGACAGGCGACCCTGGCTGTTTGTTGATCGTGAAGAACTACACCGGCGACCGACTGAATTTCGGCCTCGCCGCAGAACGGGCACGCGCGCTTGGTCGCAAAGTCGAAATGGTGGTGGTCGATGACGACATCGCCCTGCCCGAGCTGCCCCAACCTCGAGGCGTTGCCGGTACGCTCTTTGTTCATAAGATTGCCGGCGCAATGGCCGAAGACGGTGCGGATCTTGCGGCTGTCACACAGGCCGCAAAGGACGTCATCGGCAAAGTCGCGTCGATCGGGATGAGCCTTGACACCTGCACGGTTCCCGGCTCGACAAAAGAGAACCGGATCGGAGCTGGAAAGGCCGAACTTGGCCTCGGAATTCATGGCGAACCAGGTGTTGAACAGGTCGATTTCTCAACCGCGATGAGCGCCATGACGACGGTTGTCGAAAAACTGCGCGGTCATTCAAGTGGTGAAACAGTTGCCGTCGTCAACAACTTGGGCTCTACAACGCCTCTTGAAATGTCTGTGCTGACGCACGCCTTGACCGAGTCCGGACTAGTTAATCAAATAATCGGCCCAGCGCCGTTAATGACATCGCTCGATATGCACGGGTTTTCTGTGTCGATTATGGATGTAACCCC
>CAYPVG010000205.1:0-3812 GCA_964414085.1 uncultured Boseongicola sp.
CATCAGGCGGTGCACTTTCGGCCGTGCTGGTGCATCTTTTGGAGACGAATGCAGTCGATGGTGTACTCCAGGTTGCCGCCGATCCCGAGGATCCGGTCGGCAATCATACTGTGATCTCCCGCAACCGTGCGGATGTTTTGAGTGCCGCCGGATCAAGATACGCTCCATCCGCCCCACTTGCCGCTCTGCGCGACCTCCCCGAAGGGCGTTTTGCGGTTGTGGGAAAACCCTGCGACGCGGCCGCATTACAAGCTATGCGCGACGCGGATCCGAAACTGGCCGAAAAAATAGCTTATGTGCTGTCGTTCTTTTGCGCAGGCGTTCCGTCTATTGAGGGTGGTAGAGATGTGGTCAGGGCGCTGGGGTTGGAGCCGCAGGACGTTCAGCGCTTTCGCTACCGGGGTCACGGCTGGCCAGGGCAGGCCACTGCCCAAACCCACGCCGGACAAAGTGCATCGATGTCTTATGCCGAAAGCTGGGGTAACTTACTGTCGCCCCGTGTGCAGCATCGCTGTCGGCTGTGCGCCGACGGGGCCGGCGCCGCAGCCGACCTGGTATTTGCGGATGCCTGGGAAACCGATGAGGCCGGCTATCCACTTTTTGAAGAGGAAGACGGGATCAGCTTGATCGTCGCGCGTACAGATGGCGGACGGACCCTCATGGAGACCGCCGAGGCGTCTGGAGCGCTCCGGACACGGCCCTTTGAAGTTTCTACGCTCCCGCGGATGCAGCGCGGTCAGACTTGGCGGCGACGTGGGCTTCTGCCACGCCTTCTAGCTCTCAAGACAATGGGTCGTCCCGTGCCACGATATCGCGGGCTTCAGTTGATGGCTGTGATGCGCCTATCACCCTGGAAAGAGCGCGTTCGCGCGTTTTTGGGCATGGTGCGCCGCGCGAGGGCTGGGCGCGGCGACGAGCAGCATTAGGTCGATCAGCCCTTCTGAAGCCGACGTGCGATCACGCTTTTGATCTCGTCAAGCAAGGGGTGGCGCATGACGGCAAGAAGCCCCATCCAGACGGCCGCCGTCACCACAGCGCTGAACAGAACGATTGTCCAGTCGGCACCAAGCCAAGCGACCATAGCACTATTCACTGCGATAATTGCAGCCACCAGAATGAGGGGGGCTTTAAGTCCGCCGAGCACACGCACTGTCGACAGGCCAATCATTCGGTGCAGCGTCCATAGAGCAAGAGCGAAAGCGGCTACACTTCCTGCAGTGAGAGCCCAAGCAAACCCTGTCAGGCCGAGTCCAGCGACGATTGCAATACCCAGCAAGCCAAACCGGATCACCTGAATCGAGGCCACCAAAGCCAAACGCGTATTCACCTTGCCAAGACCGATCAGCAGGCTGTCCGCATATCGGGTGTAGGGAGAAACAAGACCGGCCACCGCCAAAGCACGCGCCACAGGGATGGAGGCTTCCCAACCGGGTCCAAGCAGCAACGGAATAAGCGTTGGCGCATGGACAAAGACAAAGGCATAGAAGGGCCAGGTCACGACCGAAACCAACCCCATGATCCTCACATAACCGCCTGCGACCAGCTCGGGCGCATCTCGCCCATGACGGGCGAACCAAGGCTGCACGACCGGAGCCATGGCTGTTTCAACGCCCTGGCGGAAAAAATTGATCAGCGTTTGCCCCCTGCTGAAAAAGCCAACGCTTGACGCATCAAGGCCGCGGCCCAGCACAAGTGGAGGTCCGAGCTCTCCGAGTTGGTTTAGGAACTCTCCTGCTGAGGCCCGCGTGCCAAAACGCAAGACGTCTCTAAGTTGCGCCACACCCGGTCTGAAAATGGTCTGGTGCGGAACAAGGGCGATCATAAGTATCGTAACCGTGACGTTGGCCGCAAAGAACCCCCAGGCCATCGCCATCACACCCAGTCCTGCATAGAGTATCAGCCCGAGCGCAACGATGGTTTCCACCACAGCACCCGTCATCCGCGCCAGCGCTAAGGAGCCAAATCGCATATCGCGGCGCAGGGTCGCTTGACCAATAATCCCAAACGGCAAAATGAGGAAAGATAAAGCCATCAGCTGAAGAAGATCGGCGATCACAGGATATCCAAAAAAGCCCGCAACCTGTGGCGCACTCCAAAGGTACAATGCTCCGATGAGAGCTCCACTCACTACCAGTATGGTGAAACATGTTCGCAGCGTCGTTTCTGTAAGCTCCGTCCGTGTGATGATGTAATCAATTGTCCCGAAAACGCGTGGAACGCTCGCCAACAGCACGAGCGACGACGCTAATACAAACGCACCAATCTCGGCCGATGTCAGGATGCGTGAGATGATGATAAGGCGTACAAAAGAGAGCGTGTAGATCACATATTGCGCGCTCCCTGTGGACAGAGCGGCGCGGCGCAGGCCATGGCTCATGGTGCACACTCCCGCTTAAAAGCCAACGCCGTCGCCGTTAGAAGGGGCGGGACGATCAAAGATGTCGCCTGCTCTGATGTAGGGTGCAGCCCGTCGCTGAATGTCCGCGCAGGTTCTGGAAGTGCCAACCATCGCGGCCAGAGGTCCAAAAGCGCCGTATCAGTTGCCTCGGCCAGTCGACGATAGTCCAAATAGTGCACATCAAGGCGCGGTCTTTGCCATCCGCGCAGCCCATGGGTCGGGCTCATCGTCATCCACAACACAGCGGGTGCCGATGGAGGTTCTGTCAAAAGGCGCGCCAAATCCAAATGCTGCTGGTATCCCTTGGCGGGCCAAACTCCGTCTCGCAGATCGGCGTCATTAACAGCAAACTCCGCCAGGACGAGATGCGGCTTCACAGCGCGGACCGAGGAAACCTCTCCCAAAGCCCAGGTGCTCCCCGCACCAGGCTTTGCGATAACAGTCACCTCGACGGGATGGTCCAGGCAATTTTCCAGCTGGTCACCGTACGTCCAGGTCCAGGCTTCATTATGACTGAGGCTGGTGCCGAAGACGACGATCCGCAATGGGCTCTCGTCAGGGAATGCCATTGTGGCAAGCGGTCGGTCGGCAGGCACCGATCGAAAGGTGTTCTTCGGCCAGATCACCAAGACTGCGATACCAAGCGCAAGACCAAACATTCCCCATCCGGCAATGCGCCACCATGACATCAGGTGAGGCCTTGCTCGACTAAGGCGCTTTCGGTGGCGTCGGCATCTGGAAGACGGCCATAGGGACCAGTCGTGATGCCAGAGCGTATGATCTTGGCTGGATTGCCGGCGACAATTGATCCCGGAGGGACAGATTTCGTCACAACCGCACCCGCACCAACAATAGAGCCATCTCCGATCACAACACCCGGAAGAATAAGGCTGCGACCGCCGATAAAGCAGTTCTCTCCAACTTTGGTCGAAACGTAGAGGCCACGGGTTCGGTCATGGCATAGTATACGCGCCTCGAACGCCACGTAGGACCTAGCTCCGATCACCACACCTTTGGGATAGGTGCGATCCAACTTGGCAGACAGAGACACCTCGGCCGTGGGGTGAATGCTCATGCCCCAAACATGTGTCAGCCATGATCTGCGGACGGAGACGAGAACGCGCCGCAGCCCTTTCAAATGGCCAAGTCCCTGGGTCTTTATCTTCTTCATCGCGTCGCGCGCCTCCACAGACGCAACATCCCACCCGGCACTATGCCCTTCGTGCAACGGTTACGTCGGAGCGGGAAGGTTTGTCCAGCACAAGCGCTTTCCAAAGCAAAAGCTTTCACTCATGGTGCTGCACGAAACACAATGGACAGAACAGTTCCATGTCGGCCATCCCGCCAAAGTATGCTGTCATCATCCCACATTTCAATGATGTGCCGCGGCTGCAGCGCTGTCTCGAGGCTTTGG
>CAYPVG010000206.1:0-3022 GCA_964414085.1 uncultured Boseongicola sp.
ATACCGTATGACGAAACCTTGTCGCGAGGGACTTCCATCGCGGCAACCATGTTACCGCCCGTTTGCTCGTACGCGTCTACCATCTGCTTCAGGCAGGGCTTTTCCGCGGCGATGACATCGTCTGGCAAGATCACAGCAAAGGGTTCATCGCCAATCAGGCGGCGCGCGCACCAAACAGCGTGACCCAAGCCCATCGCCTTGTGCTGGCGGATGTAAGCGATGGCGCCGCTTTCCATGTTGGTCGTCTTTAACGTTTCGAGCAGTTCGGTCTTGCCGGATGCCTGAAGTGACGCTTCAAGTTGCGGTGCATGATCGAAATAGTCCTCAAGAGCGTTTTTTCCGCGCGAGGTCACGAAGATGAATTCAGTTATGCCTGCGGCGCGTGCTTCGTCGATCGCGTACTGGATCAACGGTCGGTCCACCAAGGTCATTATTTCTTTAGGGACGGATTTAGTTGCTGGCAGGAAACGGGTTCCCAAACCTGCGACGGGAAATACTGCTTTCGTAACGCGTTTACGCACTTTGGACACTCGGACCTCTTACTTTTCTCGGATCGCCTGCAGCAGCGAAGGCAACCCAGCTTGTGATCGCAAGATGCTCGGTCCCCACCTCATCTTGCCAGTTCCTAATTTTCGCTGATCCCCCGTTGCATTGCAACTCGGCGAATTTCTTCTTGGGTGCGCTTGGCAAATCTGCACCACCTGAAAACAGGCCCAGTGCGGTCACTTCTGCCAAATTGTCCACCAGATTGAAGCCAAACGCCGCTTTCAAGGAATCTGACCCTATGGGGTCGAGAAGTAAGGGAAAAACTGAGTACGCTTGCCGAACTACCGTCAGATAGGCTCTCTTTTGCAGCTTCTAGGTTTGCGCGTCGGCCAAAGTATCGACTTGTCAGAACGCGGTGGGTCCGGTGCGCGAACAACACCGGTTTGAAAGGTGGCGGGTTGGTCTCAATCGACCTCACAGGGGCAAGCTCCGCACTTTGCCCGTCGTTCCAGCCCGCGTCTAGAGTACCAAGAAGTCGTCTAATATCACGGGGTTCGCATGTCCCTTGAACCAGATGACGATGAAGGCGGCGTTCTTCGCGACGTCGTATACGTGCAAACAAGTCTTCTGCTGACGGTGAGTGCCGACGGAAGAACAGTGCGCTCGACCATCCGATGTCATAGAGGTTTCGTGGGCGTCGTTGGGGTGTGCGGCGCGTGGACGCTGCTGACGCGTGATGCACTTCGGCAAGCGGTGCCGCAACCGCCTGCGCGCCTGATTGGGCGAGTCGCAGCGAAATATCGGTATCTTCGAGATAGTAACGATACCCGGGATCGAAACCGCCGAGCTTACACAGGAAGTCGCGCGCAATAACCATATTTGTGCCGACAAGTTTCAAAGCGCGGTTTGTTGATAGAACAGGAACAATGGCCTGCCTATTTGGCGACGGTTCCCGGTGCGTTTCCGCCTCTGCATCCACCGATTCGACTTGTGATTGGAAACTGATGCCGTTTCGCCCCCGCACGTATCCGACTGACGCCGCCGCGTTGTTTTCAACGAGCGCATCCGCATGATGTCGGAGCCACATAGGCTCAGGCACTGCATCATCATCAATAAAGGCAACGAAGTCCCCCGATGCCAATGCAATGCCCGCATTGCGCGCCAACGAGATATTGGGAACGTCTTGCGCCGCAATTTTGATGAACGGTTGCAGCGTATGATCTTGAATTGCGGCACGACCACTTTGGTCAGTGACGACGATCGCTTCAAAGGATGGATAGTCGAGCTGCATTATGCCCGTGAGGCACCTACGCAACCAGTTTGGTCTGCCGTGACTGACAACAACAACGCTGAAACTCGGAGATCCTTGCTCCACTCGGCACTACTCGGATTGCAAGGTGACGCCAGGCGATAAGGCGAGAAAATACCCGTTGCGGAAGCCCGGTTTGCCATAGGCCAAATCCGCCCGCGTTTCTCGATCCAGAACCCGACCGCCCGCCGCGCGAAGCACAGCATCGCCCGCGGCGGTATCCCATTCCATCGTTGGCCCCAATCGTGGGTAGAAATCAGCCTCTCCTGTCGCCACCAGGCAGAACTTCAAAGACGAGCCCGCCGCCACGCTGTCAGCCACATGAAAAAGGTCGATATAAGCTTCGAGTTCCGGTGATCGGTGAGATTTGGACGCGACGACACGCAGCGCGGTGTTGTCCGGGCTCGAAACAGAAATGGCCTTGGTGGTTCCGATGGTATCGGCATTGAAGGGAGCTTCTTCCTCGACCGCGCTGCCGTCAGCTTTTGCGTAAAACAGGCGCTTCTTCGCCGGGGCATAGACGACACCCAATGTCGGTACGCCATTTTCGACCAAAGCTATGTTCACAGTGAAATCGCCACGGCGCTGGACAAACTCTTTGGTTCCATCAAGTGGATCGACAATCAGAAACGTCGATACCGTTAAATCATGCGTGTCGGCCTGCTCCTCGGTCACCAAGGGAACATCCGGGAATGCTGCCCGCAATCCCGCTGAAATCACGCGGTCAGCTGCTTCGTCCGCCTCGGTCACAGGACTGTCGTCGGACTTGGAGCGAACGCCGAAATCATCGCGATTGTAGACCTCCAAAATGACCTCACCCGCCTCCAAGGCCAGTCGCCTAAATGTTGCAACCATGCTTGCTCGGTCAAATTCCGCCAATGCTTTGTTCCTTCGTTCTGGAAATCGACGACTAAGACTGCTTATGGTCTTGCGAAGGGGCATCGACAAGAGACGACGGGCCAAAGACGCCACGCGATCTTGTCCAAGAGACGGGCACGGCACGCATGTTTCAGGCGAAGCAGAACACATCGCTTATTCACGGCGCGGTGACGCTTGGGTCGCTCATTTTCTACGATGCCGTTCGATCAGTACGAAAAACGCACAGGGATGCGGTTTTCGCGATTGGCTACAACATTCTGCAAAAGGTCATCATGGTCGGGGCCTTTTTCATTCTGCTCGACATTCTCGGGCTGCGCGGGCTCGCCATACGCGGTGATTTTTTGCTGT
>CAYPVG010000207.1:0-6024 GCA_964414085.1 uncultured Boseongicola sp.
CGGCAGAAGGTACACACCATCCGTGCGGTCATGCAGCACCGCCGAAACAGTCGGATACGGGTCAATAACGACCAGCATGTCGAGCTGCTCCATAGCGGTCTTCATCTCCGACATACGAGTTTGCGAGTTCGGAGCGTGGCCCCAGAGTACCATGGCGCGAACCTTGTTAGGGTTGTCCATGTTCTCTGGGTCTTCCAGGACGCCGTCGATCCAGCGCGACACCGGGATACCGGAAAGGTTCATCAGAGCCTTTTCTTTCCCGTCGACGCCTGTGGTCGTTGCGAACTGACCTTTGAGCCAGTCGAGGTCTTCACCCCAAACGCGCGCCCAGTGTGCCCATGAGCCCGCGGCGAGGCCATAGTAGCCTGGCAGTGTGTGGCTCAGAACACCGAGGTCCGTTGCACCTTGCACGTTATCGTGGCCGCGGAAGATGTTCGTGCCGCCACCAGAGGTGCCCATGTTGCCCAATGCAAGCTGCAACACACAGTATGCACGCGTGTTATTGTTGCCGTTGGTGTGCTGTGTACCACCCATGCACCAGATCACGGTGCCCGGACGGTTATTCGCGAGCGTCCGCGCTACGCGCTTAAGCTGCGAGCCAGGAGTACCTGTGACGCGCTCGACTTCTTCAGGTGTCCACTTGGCGACTTCTTCCTGGATCTGGTCCATGCCCCAAACACGGGTGCGGATGAACTCTTTGTCCTCCCAACCGTTGTCGAAGATGTGCCACAGGATGCCCCAGACAAGCGCCACGTCCGTACCCGGACGGAAGCGAACATATTCATCGGCATGTGCTGCGGTACGCGTAAACCGTGGGTCGCAGACGATGACCGGCGCATTGTTCTGCTCTTTTGCACGCAGGACGTGAAGGAGCGAAACCGGGTGCGCCTCGGCAGGGTTACCGCCGATGATGAAGATGGCCCGAGAGTTGTGAATGTCGTTGTAGCTGTTGGTCATGGCGCCGTAGCCCCATGTGTTCGCAACACCCGCAACAGTAGTCGAGTGACAGATACGGGCCTGGTGATCGACGTTGTTCGTACCCCAGTAGGCCGCGAACTTGCGGAACAAATAGGCCTGTTCGTTGTTGTGCTTCGCCGAACCCAACCAGTAGACGCTGTCCGGGCCACTTTCGTCCCGGATGTTCATCATACCGTCGCCAATCTCGTTGATCGCCTGCTCCCACGAGATCCGGACCCATTCGCCGTTCTCTTTTTTCATGGGATACTTGAGGCGACGCTCGCCGTGGGCGTGTTCGCGAACCGCTGCACCTTTGGCGCAGTGCGCGCCGAGGTTGAACGGGCTGTCCCAGCCGGGTTCCTGACCCGTCCAGACACCGTCTTGCACTTCAGCGACGACCGTACAGCCGACCGAGCAGTGCGTACAAACGGATTTCTTCAGTTCGACCGCGCCAATGGCGGCGTCCTGTGCATTGGCCTGCCGCACCGTTCCACCTGTAGCAGCAACTGCCGCCAGGCCTCCGATGGCAAGCCCCGACCCGCGCAAGAATGCGCGACGGTCGACCGACGCGTTTGCCACGTCAGACAGGATCGAAGTCCGCTGGGGGCGTCTCGCAACCCCGTTGGTCTTTTTCCTAAGCATTTTGTTCTCCTTACCCCTTGGGACATTGTCCCCCATGGGTTTGGTACCCTGTTGTTGACCTTCAGCAGTCGGGCGTCACGCAACCAGTCGCTTCAAGTCGCTCAGTTGACGTCGCCCGGTTAGAACCGCGCGCTGTCGTAGTAAGCCCGCGTATGCGCAGTATCCTGCATCTCTTCGCGGGTCAGGTCAGGCGCAGCGGCTTCGGCTGCTGTCCCACCAGAAGCTGCCACAACCGCTACTGCGGGTGCCGCTGTTCCGGCCAGTTTCAGAAAGTCGCGGCGGTTCGCCTCTTCTTTCTTGGACATGATCCTCTCCTTCTTCGGTTCCGGCCCGGTCACCCGAGCCTTTGATGACTGCGCGCTGCGCAGCCTGTGATTATTCAAATACCGCCCATCCGGAACGCCTCGGCTTCGATTTCCATAAACTGGCGTCCGACCGTGCCCACAGGCGCGTAGAAAACCGAGTTCTTTGCGGCTTCCAGGTCGGCAAAGAAATGGCTCGCCCATGGGGCGATGTGTTTGTTGAAGAACGTCTTTTGCTGTTCAAGATTTGCAGGTGAGCCGAAACGCCCGACAATCTGCGCACCCATCATTTCCATAAGGCTGGCGATGTTATCCTCGGGCTCAAACACATTGTCCGCGCGCGCCATGCCTTGAGCTGTCATGTCTTGGCGAAGCGTGGCCAGCGGTTTCTCATTCAGGAACCCGGTCAAATAGTAGCTGGCATATGGCAATAGCTCGCCGCGACCCAAACCTATGAAAAGTTTATTGTATTCCGACGTCACAGCCTTCGGTTTCGACACTTTCGCGACGCGGGCCAAGGTCGATATGGCCTTGCCAAGCTCGCTTTCATCGCCGGTCAGCCCTGCCGTTTGAGAAATCAGCATTTCGTCGGCGGGGCGAGACAGGATCGCACCAAGATAATTATAAAGGTCCGCACGAAGGCGGTCTTCTTCGGTAATCTCGATGCTTTCAGCGGCCAAACTCATCCAGTCCTCTGTTCCGTGAATGTAAATGTCATGCGGCGACGTGAAGCTGGCACGAAATTAGGCTCGTCCACCATGACCTCTTCCGCGACCTCGGGTTCCGCATCTTCAACTGCAGCGACCTCGACTGGCGCTGCATCCTCCTCTTCATCGTCCGACTTTTCAGCCCCTTCAAACTCGAGCACTTGCTCCTCGTCGGCATCATCAGCCTCTGCCTGACGCGCAAGTTCCTCGATGTGTTTCAACATACCTTTGCCCACCTGGTAAGCAGTTTGCATGTTCTCGATGATCTTCGCGCTGTCGGTGAAGTCCTCACCGTAATCGACCAGACCGTCGACATTGGCCAACACCGGATTCAATCGCCAAAGGCGTCTAAGCGCGCGCGTCTTCAGACGTTGCGGCAGAGCGGAAGCAAGGAACTCGCGCACCGCCTCAGGACTGTCCAAATCTTCAGGCGCCTTCAAGCCGGCTTCTTCCAGGAGCTCTTCGTCCGAAACTTCGGCAAGCGCGCGTTCGCGCTCAGCCTCCTCAGCGACAAGAACTGCCTCCTCTTCCGCTCGCACTTCGCGTGCGACAGCCTCTCGGCGACGGGACCAGAAGTCAGCACTCATTGGATCCGCCTCTTCAATTGTGTCGGAGAAGCATAGATGTCTCCGGCCTTCCCAACGCGGGGATCGCCAATCCCATCTTCCACCAAATCTATTCTTTTTTTATCGCGTTTGCGCTTAACGAAGACTTCCTCCTCATAGAAGGTATCAACGAAGTCCGCGATCATCGCTCTAAGAGTAGCGGGCATCGGAACCTTTTCGACAATCTCTTCGCCACTGTCCGTGTAGTCCTGCGCTTCGTAAGGAGAGGCCGTCGCAAGAACTACGTCCAATGGAGCTTCACCCTGGCCTTCGCGTAGGATGATGTAAATCGAGGGCACCTGCGACTGCAGGCCATGCTGGTATGCTTCGGCTTCAGCACCGTGCAGCTCAAGAGAAACGGTGGCGGCGTGGTATTCCACAGCCTCGCCTTCCCGACGCAGCTCGCGCCAATCCGCGGGCCCCGCACCAGGCAGGACCGCGCTCACTTTCCAATTCCATTTTTGCCAACGCGTGACACCCGGCGTTCTTCTTAGAACTACGCCGACCGGTGCAACGCTGTGCGCATTGGGATTGTAGTACATCCCGGTAGTGCCTCCCTACCGGATACCATTGTATGCTTTTGACAAAGCTCAAAGCACTTTTTGATCAAGTTCCCGCGAAACGCCCAGTTTTCACGAAAAAATCCTCGAGAAGTCAGATTTCTCGAACCAACAAAACGGATAAAAAAATCCGATAGTTTCTGTAAGGAAATCGCTTTGCCTCACTCCTTCGAATCGCAAACGGTCAAGAATTGAACAAAACCGATTGCGGCCCATCTGCATTCGCGTCTAGCTTATCTCGGACCGGCTTGGGAGGGCTGGACGACCACACTGTACTTGGAGGACTGCTGCAATGGCGAAGTCGTTGATCACTTGCGACTGTCTGGGAAGTCAGACCATAGACTCCACTGCCTTGTCAGAAATGACAGGCCTTGATGTACGCCCGCCTTGTTCAGCGCTCTGCACAAAAGAGATCAGCACAGCTGCCGCTGCATTGTCCGAAGGCGACGCGATATTTTGCTGCACACAAGAGGCGCGCACCTTCGAAACCCTGGCTGAAGAACTTGGTGTCCCCTCCGCTCCAACGCTTGATCTACGCGACCGCGCCGGCTGGACTGATGACCCAATCACGACGACACCCAAGATGGCCGCTCTTATTGCCGAAGCGACTCTGCCGGCTCCGGCGGCTAAATCGATAGACGTAGTTTCCGAGGGTTTGTGTCTTATCTTGGGTCCCGCCGAAGTCGCATTGCCGGCAGCGGAACAACTAGCTGATCATCTGGGTGTCACAGTGTTACTCGACCGGTCCGAGGAAATCCCAGAAGCACGTAACTTCGACGTGGTTGTCGGAAATCTGCACAGTGCCACTGGGGCCCTCGGGCAATTCGACGTGAAGATCGACCAGTTGCAGATGATTGAGCCGGGCGGACGTGGAAGCTTCCGTCTGACCGAGCCAAAAGACGGCGGAGTGTCGACGTGCGACATCATCCTCGACCTTCGCGGTGCTGATCCCTTGTTCCCCGCTCACGAAAAACGCGAAGGCTACCTGCGTGCGGACCCCAAGCATGCTCCATCTGTTGCCGCTGCCATAATGACCGCTTCGCACCTAACTGGAACCTTTGAAAAACCTCTATACGTTCGGGTCGAACCGCTCCTCTGCGCGCACTCACGCGCCGAACAAATCGGGTGTACGCGCTGCCTCGACCTTTGCCCAACTGGTGCAATCACTCCCGACGGCGAGCATGTAACCATAGACCCGATGATCTGCGCGGGCTGCGGGGCTTGTTCTTCTGCATGCCCGTCTGGCGCAGTCAGCTATGATGCGCCGCCCGTGGACCTGACAATGACTCGCGTGCAAACACTGGCCAAAGCCTATCTCCAAGCCGGCGGCACCGCACCGCGCCTTTTGGCCCACGACACACATGGCGGCGAAATGATCCGACTCGCAGCGCGGCATGGACGCGGATTGCCCGCAGACGTGATCCCTGTTGAAATCGAAGCAATTGGAGCTTTTGGTCACGCAGAAGCGATCGCCGCACTGGCTGCCGGTTTCGCCAACGTCACCATTCTGCCCGGCCCCGGCGCTGATCGCGACGCCATCGCTGCGCAAGTCCAACTGGCCACTGCCATTGCCGGTCAGGATCGGATTGCGGTCCTCGACACATCCGACCCCGACGCAGTGCCTGATGTGTTCTTCGGTGCAAATGTCCCGACTCCAGTGGACCAACCTGTGCGCCCAATGGGGACCCGCCGTCAAATTACACGCCAAGCTGCGCGCGCTCTGCATCCAGATACCGAAGCGCTCCCACTACCTGAGGGAGCACCTTATGGCGCCGTATTGGTGAACACCGATGCTTGCACGCTCTGCCTGTCGTGTGTGTCTCTATGTCCATCCGGCGCACTGGGCGACAATCCGGATAAGCCGCAGTTGAGATTTCAGGAAGACGCGTGTTTACAATGCGGGCTCTGCGCCTCGATCTGCCCCGAAGATGCGATTGGTTATGAACCGCGCCTAAACCTTACCGAGGCCGCTTTGCGTCAGGAAATCCTGAACGAAGAGGAGCCCTTTGCCTGCGTCGAATGTGGAACCCTATTTGGTTCTAAGTCCGCGATCGATCGGATCACTGAAAAACTAACGGGTCACTCAATGTTTTCTGATCCGGGGAAACTTCGCATGATTCAGATGTGCGACGACTGTCGCGTAAACGCCCAGTACCATTCAGAAAATAACCCATTTGCTTCTGGTGAACGCCCCCGCCTTCGTACCACTGATGACTATTTCTCGGACCGCAAGGATCACTGATGTTCCAGC
>CAYPVG010000208.1:0-15432 GCA_964414085.1 uncultured Boseongicola sp.
ATACAATCTGTGCGTCACCTTCAATGGCGACGCCGCGGATACGTGCTCGCGTGGTTTGAACCTTATGCGTTACGATCGAAACCTTGGCCCCGACCATGCGGTTCAAAAGAGTGGACTTCCCGGCGGTCGGCTCGCCGATCAGCGCCACAAATCCAGCGCGGGTTTCTGAGGTGTTTTCTGTCATGCGCCAGCCACTAGTTGATTCTGAAAGAGAGAACCAGCCTGAACCACGGGTTGTCTACGACGCAGGGAGATGGCAAACCGCCTCGATATTGTGCCCATCCGGGTCCAAGACAAACGCGCCGTAATAGTCCGGATGGTAACGTGGGCGCGGTCCAGGCGCGCCGTTGTCGACACCTCCCGCGGCAAGTGCGGCTGCATGAAACGCGTCAACGCTCTCACGGTCGTGGGCCGTCAAAGCAACATGCAATTTCCCACGCGTCGCATCTTCTTCAGCAATCCAGAACCACGGCCGATCATCGCCATATCCCGTCACATTCACACCATCGGTATGTTCCAACGAGACGGTGAAAAGCCGCGTGACCCCAAGAGGTGCGAACGCCTGATCGTAAAACGCGACCGACCGCGCGAAATCTGTGACCCCGAATGTAATATGGTCAATCATGCGCTAATCGCTCTCGACCTGCTCCAAAAGCGCCTTGGCAGCAGCCTGTTCGGCAGCCCGTTTTGAGGTTGCCTTCGCTTGCACGGCTTCACCCGTCGTGAGCTTTGCTTCAACCGTGAAAATTGGCGCGTGATCCGGGCCTTCGCGCCCTACCGCATCATACGACGGCGGTTGCAGACCCCGCGCCTGCGCCCACTCCTGCAAGGCGGTTTTGGCATCCCGCGCATCGCCTTCCACGCTCGCAATGCGCGACTGCCAGTGTTTCAAAACAACAGATCGAGCCGCATCAAACCCGGCGTCCTGATACACAGCGGCAATGACCGCTTCTATGGCATCGGCAAGCAGCGCATCTTTGCGCCGACCACCCGACATCATCTCAGACCGGCCAAGCCGCAAGACAGCTCCAACATCAATGTCGCGAGCGACTGATGCACAGGTTTCTTTCCGCACCAAAGCATTGAATCTGGGCGCGAGTTGTCCCTCGGTCGCCTTTGGGTCGACCTGCAAAAGCGCTTCGGCAATGACCAAACCCAAGACCCGATCGCCCAGAAATTCTTGCCGTTGATTGTCAGGTCGTGTCTCAGTTGCGATCGACGGATGGGTCACGGCCCGCACGAGAAATTCAACGTTCTGAAACTGATGGCCAAGCCGCTCGGCAAACGCTGTCAGTTCCGCCGACGGCTTCATCACTCAATCGCCTTGAAGAAGCGGTCCATGCGCCACGTCCACACGAAGAACAAAGATCGACCGGCAGACGAGAACATCACACGGTCGGCGCGACCAATAAGGTTCTCATAGGGCACCAGACCAACACCCGATGGCTGCGGAACACGGCTGTCCGTCGAGTTATCCCTGTTATCACCGATAAAGTAATACATCCCCTCGGGCACGCGAGTGACGCCAGTGTTATCCAGTCGCATGGGTGCAGCATCCAAAACGACGTGTTGCGATCCGTCTGGCAGTGTCTCGATTGACTTGGTCTTGGTGCATTCGTCTCCGAAAGAAGGGCGAGGTTCGATACAAATCGGCGTCGTGCCCGCTGGCCCCTGACGCTCGTAGGTCTCGATGAACGTTCCCGCGGGAACCTGAGGGGCTTCTGAACCGTTAACATATAAAACACCCGATCGCATCTGGATCGTATCACCCGGCATGCCAATCAACCGTTTGATAAAGTCCTGGCCGTTTGCCGGGTGGCGAAAAACCACAACATCCCCGCGCTCAGGTTCCGAGCCAAAGATACGACCATCAAAGGGGCACATCCCAAAAGGGCAAGAATACTGCGAGTAGCCATAGGCCATCTTATTGACGAACAGGAAATCCCCGATCAGCAGCGTATCTTTCATCGACCCCGAAGGGATCCAGAACGGCTGGAAAAACAACGTGCGGACAACACCCGCAATCAACAATGCATAGACGATCGTTTTGACCGTCTCGACGATCCCGTCGACAACCGTTCCACTACTATCTGAAATACACGTTTCGCCTCATTTCGGTCGCAGCTTTCTGAGGCGTGGAGGCCACCCTGTCAAGCAAGCCGCCGCGTCGTTTCGGGGCGCGGGATGTCACCAGATTGCCCAATGGGTCGCGCTTCGATGACAACAAAGGCCTGCGCCCAAGGATGATCATCCGTCAACGTCACATGGATGACGGCTTCGAAACCCTTTGGTGTCATCTTCTCCAACCGCTCGGCGGCCCACCCAGTCACGTGCATAACTGGTTGCCCCGATCGCAGATTTGTGACCGACATATCCTTCCAGGCGATGCCCATTCGAAGTCCGGTGCCCAGAGCCTTGGAGCAGGCTTCCTTGGCCGCCCAGCGCTTGGCGTACGTGCCGGGCGTGTCAGCACGGCGTTCCGCTTTGGCCTGTTCGATGTCGGTAAACACTCGGTTGCGAAACCGGTCGCCGAAACGTTCCAGCGTCCGCTCAATGCGCTCGATATTACAAAGGTCGGTACCGACACCAAGGATCATAGGGTTTCCTTACGAATTCAGGTCATATGTGCCTGCCTGCACTGGCTTGGCAAGGTTTTGGCAACCATGTTCGCGTATTTGCGGTCCATGTGGCGCACTCTTCTCTTAATCATGACGCTTAATGCCTGTGGCGGCGTTGCCTGGAACACAACCGTTGCGGAAGACCTCGGCGTGCGCCGCGCCATGCTCGATAGCCTCTCTGTCGGGGTAACCACCGAAAGCCAGTTCATCACCCGCTGGGGTCGCCCGACGCAGCGGGTGCGCGAAGGCGCTGAAACCCGACTGATCTACCGGGATATGTCCAATCCCGAAGGCTACACGCTCCCGCAGTTTGGGACGAGCAGCGCCTATGTTGTGGCGGTTTTTCAGTATGGCCGTGCTGTTGAGGGCTATTCGAACGACACAGAAGGTTGCAGGGGCACATTTGCCCCTCGCCCCCCGGGACAAGCATTCGACAACCCGACCACCGTACACCCCGTAAATTGCTCGCTATCGGGACTTGGACCAGCTCCGTTAACCGATCAAAGGTACGGGGCGTCATCCAGCACCAACGAGGCGCCTAAGACAACCACGAACGGAAAACTTTAGAGCACCGGAACAGAATGCCTGAAAAGCTACTGTCCGCGCGCCTCATCCATAACCCTGCGCATCTCGGCGATGGCAGGATGAAGCCCACGAAAGATCGCCTCACCGATCAGAAAGTGACCGATGTTCAGCTCACGAACTTCGGGAAACGCAGCAACAGGAGCAACGGTATCATAGGTCAACCCATGCCCAGCATGCACCTCAAGTCCAAGCGAATGCGCATAGGCCGACATCTCACGCAGACGTTCAAGCTCGGCGTCTCGCTCCTCAAAATGCCCTTCTGCATGAGCATCACAATAGGCCCCTGTATGAAGCTCGATCACTTCAGCGCCAATCCGGTTGGCCGCATCAATCTGCCGTTGATCCGCTGCAATGAAGATCGACACGCGGCAGCCCACGTCCCGCAAAGGCGCAATAAAATGTGCAAGCCGGTTCTCGTCGTTGGCCACCTCAAGACCGCCCTCAGTCGTGCGCTCCTCGCGTTTCTCGGGAACGATACAGACAGCGTGCGGCTTATGGCGTAAGGCAATCGCCTGCATTTCATCGGTCGCGGCCATCTCGAAGTTCAACGGCACCGACAGTACCTCCATCAACCCGTCGATGTCCGCATCCGAAATATGACGACGGTCTTCGCGCAAATGAGCCGTGATACCGTCGGCCCCAGCATCTTCGGCCAGTTTCGCGGCGCGCAGTGGATCAGGGTACGCTCCGCCACGCGCATTCCGCACGGTGGCCACGTGGTCAATATTGACGCCAAGTCTGAGGGGAGCGGGGTCGCTCATGCCAACCTCCATAATTTGATCAAATTTACTCTAGTCGGGAGAAGTAGGCTGACAAGTGAGAAGCGGCGAAATTCTCGCCGCTGTCATGAATAGTGATCGAAGGCCTTAGTGAACGTTGACCGGCGCAAAGTCGTTTTGGCGCGCCAGTGCAAACGCCATGGAGCGATCTTTCACCAACGCCAATCGCGCGCCATCGGCCGAGTGCACCGCATAAATCAGCTCGCTGCCCATCGCTTGATCCTGAACATCTTCAGGCAAATCGGCGACCGCCACGGGGCGAACGTAGACCGTGTTGCCGGTGTCCAGCTTTTTGAAGTCGAATTTCGTGTACATACCGCCTACTCCTCATGAACCCTTGTTGATCTGGATCGTCTGCACGACTTGCTCGGGCGCGGCCCGCGCAAGGTCTACGTGGAGCAATCCATTTTCCATCGACGCCCCGGCAACCTCAACGCCATCGGCGAGGACAAACGTGCGCTGGAACTGTCGCGCCGCAATCCCGCGATGCAAAAACACCCGGTCTCCGCTGTCGTCGGTTTGCTTGCCGCGCACCACCAACTGGCGGTTCTCAACAGTGATGGACAAATCGTCCTCGCCAAAACCCGCCACCGCTAATGTGATGCGGAAAGCATTATCGCGAACCTGTTCGATATTGTACGGAGGATACCCGTTTTCGGTCTTTGCCGTGCGTTCAACCAACCGCTCAAGCTGGTCAAATCCTAGCAAAAAGGGGTGCGTCCCCAGGGTCAGTTTTGTCATGCGACGTCCTCAAATAAAGCGACTGTCTTGATCAGGGCCCCGAACCGGCAGCCCTGTATTATTAGAGATATGGGGTGACATTGCGGCCTTAGCAAGACCAGTTCGCGCTTTGATATCGCGCATCTTCACTGTAAATTAACGCCAAATGCGCAACTTTTGACCCGGACTCATGACCAAATTGCCCCCACATAAGATGGACCATGAGGAAGTTCTGCGGTTCAAGCTGGAAAACCTGCGCCGCGAACACCGTGATCTCGACGAAGCCATCGACGCCCTGGCCGAACGCGCGACCGCCGATCAGCTCACAATCAAACGTCTAAAAAAGCAGAAATTGGCGCTGAAAGACAGGATTGCGCTGATTGAGGACGAATTGACCCCCGATATCATCGCCTGAAGCGTTGCGACCCAAAGCCTGCATCGCTAGGGTCCGCGCGAAACCAAAGGGAATACGCGCATGAGCGCCAAAGTCGGCATCATTATGGGCAGCCAGTCGGACTGGTCCACCATGAAACCTGCAAGCGAGATTCTGGATGAACTCGGCGTGGCTTACGAGGCCAAGATCGTCTCGGCCCACCGCACCCCGGATCGCCTTTGGGAGTACGGAAAAACTGCCGCCGAACGAGGACTACAAGTCATCATCGCTGGTGCGGGCGGAGCGGCGCACCTCCCCGGTATGATGGCCTCCAAAACACGCATTCCGGTCATCGGCGTTCCCGTCGAAACACGCGCCTTGAAAGGCGTCGACAGCCTCTATTCCATCCTGCAAATGCCGCGCGGCTTCCCGGTAGCGACCATGGCCATCGGCGGTGGTATGAACGCGGGCCTGATGGCCGCGCAGATACTGGCAACGACGGACGCTGATCTTGCCGCACGCGTTGACGCGTGGCGCGACGCCCTATCCGCCTCGATCCCGGAAGAACCAAGCGATGACTGAGGCTCTGAAGCCCGGCCAAACCATTGGTATCCTCGGCGGCGGTCAACTCGGCCGAATGCTCGCAATGGCTGCGGCCCGCCTCGGCCTTAAAGTCCACATCTACGAACCCGGCGCCAATCCACCGGCCGGAGAGGTCGCCGACCGCACCACCACCGCACCCTACGACGATGCCGAGGCGTTGGCCGCCTTCGCTGACAGCGTGGATGTCGTCACCTACGAGTTCGAGAATGTGCCGGCCGACGCGCTGGACCTGATCGAAGCTCGCGTGCCGATCCGCCCAAACCGCCAAGCGCTCGCCACCAGCCAGGACCGACTGACCGAAAAGGCTTTCCTCAACGACATTGGCCTCGCGACCGCACCGTACGCACCCGTCCAAACCGACGCCGAACTGGCCCAAGCCATCGCTACCGTGGGCACGCCTTCTATCCTGAAAACTCGACGCCTTGGCTACGACGGCAAAGGTCAAGCCCGCATCATGGACCGCCACGATGCCCCTTCCGCCCTCGCCGCCATGAATGGTACCGAAGCCATTCTCGAAGGATTCGTCGACTTTGACCGTGAAATCAGCGTTATCGCTGCACGGGGCCTGGACGACACCATCGCGTGTTTTGAACCCGGAGAGAACGTCCACAAAGACGGCATCCTCCACACCACCCGCGTACCTGCCGCCATTTCCAAGGACACCCGCGAACGCGCTTTTGGCATCGCAGGCACCATTTTGGCCGCCCTCGATTATGTCGGTGTCATCGGCGTCGAAATGTTCGCCCATCGGGATGACCTCATCATCAATGAATTCGCCCCCCGTGTGCACAACTCGGGTCACTGGACCGAAGCCGGGGCCGTCATCGACCAGTTCGAGCAGCACATCCGCGCTATCGCGGGTTGGCCGCTTGTTGACCCGACCCGTCATTCCGATGTCGAGATGACAAATCTCATCGGCGATGATGTGGACCAAGTGCCAACCATCGCAACCGAGACGGGCGCGAAACTCCACCTCTACGGCAAAGCCGAGGCGCGAGCGGGTCGCAAAATGGGCCACGTAACCCGCATTCTCGGTCCAGCGTCCGACCGGTAATGGCCAAACGCCCCATCCGATTGGCCACCCGCGGCCTTGTGTTCAAAGACGACAAGCTGCTCCTCGTGAACGCCTGGCCGGATGGGAAAAGCGATCTTATGTGCGCTCCCGGTGGCGGCGCAGAGGTGCACCAGTCACTTCCCGATAACTTGCGCCGCGAGATATTTGAAGAAACCGGCTTAACCGTCACCGTCGGCCCTTGCGTGCTCGTCAACGAATTCCACGACCCCGACGGCGACTTCCATCAAGTCGACATTTACTTCCGCTGCACGCTTGTCGACGGCGAGCTGTCGGATGACTGGCAAGACGTTGAAAACATTGTCACAGATCGTCGCTGGGTCACGCGCGAGGAACTCGCCACACTTCGCGTAAAACCGTCAAGCCTCGCAGAAGTTGCCTGGGATCATGACGGCACAGCCGCCTACGATCCCTTGGAGCCGATCTTGCGCTGACCGCCAATCACGCCTAGCGCCACGCCGCCGAGCACAACCGCCGACGCCAAGATCAAGCGACTGTTCACCAACTCGCCCAACACAAGTACCCCGCCGACGACCGCGATCACCGGCACCGTCAATTGCGTCAGCGCCGCCACAGCCGCGTCCAGTTTTGGCAAAACCGTGTACCAAAGCGCGTAGCCTAGGCCGGACGTCACGGCTCCCGCGACTATAGCCAAGACAGCTCCAGACATGCTCATACCGTCCTGCACAACAAGCCAAGCGACCAAGGCGATCGGCATAGCGCAGATAAAGTTCGCGCCCGTCTCGGCCATCGGGTCTTTCACGCCTCGCCCTGCGAGCGAGTAGATGCCCCAAGCAACCGCCGCGATACCCATCATCAAAGACGGCCCCAACGGCGGAGCACCGACGGCCCCCGGCCACAAAAGCCAGATCAACCCGCCAAACGCGATTGCCGCGCCGATCCAACGCATCAGCGGCGGCCGCTCTCCAGTCATCAAGGCGCCTGCAAACATCGTCACCTGCACACCGCCAAACAGTATGAGCGCGCCGACACCCGCATCGAGCGCAACGTAGGCAAACGAAAACCCAAGCATATAGGCCATGAGCGAGCCCGTCCCCACGGCTCGCCCCTTCGTCAGTAAGGGCGGCAATCCCGACCGCATCGTCAGCAGGACGCCCAGACAAAGCGCGCCCGACACCACACGAAGCGCCTGAAATGCCGCTGGCCCGGTCTCACCGTCCAGCAATCCCCACCGGTTCAAGATTGAATTCGATGCGAAGGCGACCATGGTGATCGCGGTCAAAACGAACAGACGAACCAAAGCGCTATTCCAGATTCAGTCTGTGCCGAATTACAGCAGCGGCATCCAGATCTCCTAGTCCTGCTTCAATTGCGCTAGATGCGTTGTCGCTCAGAACTGTGAGCCACGGAAGTTCGACTCCGTACGTTTCTCCTGCGGTCGAAAAGACCTTTGCGTCCTTTACGACCCCGATCAGCGCGAAGCCAACCTCCTGGTCCTCGCCGGAGATCTTGGCGACCCGTGCTTTGAACATCGGTGTTGTCCCTGGGCTTTTGTCCAAAACCGAAAGCATCGGCCCGAGTTCAAGCCCCATGTTCTGGCCAAGCTGCAGGGCGTCGCTTGCAGCTTGAAACGCGCCCGCCAAAGCAACGTTATTGACGATTTTCATAGCTGCACCCGCCCCAAGCGGCCCGACATAAGCCGACCGGTTCGACAATTGCTCCACCAGCGGTTGGAACCTTGCCGCGTCCTCTTCAGCGCCACCGATGAACAAACCGATGGTGCCTTCGGCGACCATCTCGGGCCCGCCGGAAATTGGGGCGTCGATCAAGCGTCCGCCGGCTGCTTCTATTTCGTTAACCAAATCACGCACGACCTGTGGTGTTACAGTGCTGGTCTCAACAATAAGCTTCTGATTGAGGTCCATAGCCCCCAGTTGCCCAAGCACGTCGCGGACGGCAACCTCGTCAAACAACGACAAAATCAGAATGTCCGACTCGGCGACAAGATCTGCCAACGCAGCGTGGGGCTCAAATCCGTCGGCCTGTGCACGAGTGGCATCCACCCCGCTACGCGTCCAGCCGCCCACCTTCTGTCCCTGCGCGGCAAGCCGCGCAGCCAAAGCCCACCCCATAAGGCCAAGACCGACAACACCTACTTTTTTCGTCGACATGAGATCTCCTTAACGAACAGCAAACCCGCCGAACGGTCGCACCGACGTTATACCGACGTCATACCGACGCAATACCGATTTCGGTTTCAGCCCTTCCAGGCCCCACCGCGCACCGTGTCGATCATCAGTTGAACGTTGTCTGGATCAGCGTCTGGCGTAATCCCGTGACCAAGGTTGAAGATGTGCGGACCCTTTGAAAACGCACGACAAATTGCGCTCGTCTCGTCGATCAAATCCTGACCGCCAGTCACCATATGCGACGACTTCAAGTTGCCCTGAACGCAGCCATCTACTTGCACGTTCGTTGCCGCCCAATTCGCGTCTACCGAATTGTCCAAAGCCACACAATCCGCCCCCGTTGCCTTCGCGAACCCGATGTAGTTTTCGCCCCCTTCGCGCGGGAATGCGATGATCGGAATGTCGGGATAATCCGCTTTCAGCGCTGCAATGATGCGCTTCGCTGGCTCTAAGGCAAAGTCCTGAAAATCCTGACCTTTCAGGGATCCGGCCCAGCTATCAAACAGCTTGATCACCTCCGCGCCAGCTTCAATCTGTTTGCCGAGATAAGCGATGGTCGCCTCGGTAATACGCTCCATCAAGGCTTCGAACACCGGGCGATTCTTGTCTTTCAAGGCATGTGCAGGACCCTGATCTGGTGTGCCGCGTCCCGCCACCATGTAGGTCGCCACTGTCCAGGGCGCGCCCGCGAAACCAATGAGCGTGGTTTCTTTCGGCAATTCAGCCGCCAAAGTCTTGACAGTGCCATAGACAGGCGCGAGGTGATCATGGATCGCGTCGGCTGGTTTCAACGCGTCGACACCCGATTGATCCGTGATCGTTGAAAGACGCGGCCCCTCGCCGGTTACGAACCATAGATCTGCGCCCAGCGCATCGGGCACCAAAAGAATATCCGCAAAAAGAATAGCCGCATCAAAGCCATAGCGGCGAATAGGCTGTAAGGTAACCTCTGCAGCCAGCTCGGAATTGTAGCACAACGACAGAAAATCTCCGGCCTGAGCACGGGTCGCGCGGTACTCGGGAAGGTATCTTCCGGCCTGTCGCATCATCCAAATTGGGGGGGTCTCAAGGGTTTCTCCGGCCAGCGCGCGCAGGATTAACTTGTCGTTCTTCATTGAGTGGTACCTTCGTCAGTCCCTAGAAGAGGTCCCAGCCCGGCGTAAGTTTGTCAATACAATGAGTTGTCAGATTTTTCTGACGCCCTTAAACAGAACTTCATGACGACTTTACCCGATCTTGCGAACCCGTTCCGAATTGGCACCCGTGGCTCTCCACTTGCTTTAGCCCAGGCGCATGAAACGCGCGACCGCCTATCTACCGCCTTCGATCTGCCCGCCGAGGCATTCGAGATTGTTGTGATTAAGACAACCGGCGATCGCATTCTCGATCGGCCTTTGAAAGAGATCGGCGGCAAAGGGTTGTTCACCCGAGAAATAGAAGACGATCTCCTCGCCGGGCGCATTGATATCGCGGTCCACTCCATGAAGGACATGCCGGTCGAGCAGCCTGAAGGGCTTCTGCTCAATTGCTATCTGCCGCGAGAGGATGTGCGCGACGCATTTATATCTCCTGCTGGTGGTTCGCTGTCGGGATTGGAAGCCGGGACAAAAGTCGGCACCTCTTCCTTGCGGCGCAAAGCACAGCTTCTGAACAAACGCCCTGATCTCGACGTGGTCGAATTCCGCGGCAACGTTCAGACGCGGCTGAAGAAATTAGAAGATGGCGTTGCCCACTGCACGTTCCTTGCAATGGCGGGCTTGAACCGCCTTGGCATGAGCGATGTGCCCGCGTCCCCTATCGAAACAGGCGAAATGCTTCCCGCCGTCGCGCAGGGTGCCATTGGGATCGAGCGCCGCGCGGACGACACGCGGGCAGCAGAAATGCTAGACGCGCTTCACCACACCGAAACCGGACATCGACTGGCGGCAGAGCGCGCATTCCTAAGGGCTCTGGACGGATCATGTGAAACCCCCATCGCGGGTCTCGCCACTCTTAACGGAAACAGCATCACACTTGTCGGCGAAATCCTGAGGACTGACGGATCAGAAGCACTCGGTGATACACGCACAGGTTCGCTTGAAGACGGCGAGGCGATTGGCACGGATCTCGCACAAAGCCTGCTGGCACGCGCAGGGGACGGTTTCTTTGACTGGAAAGCGTAAAGCCTAGGCCCGACCGATCAACGCAACCGGAGCGTTGTCCGGCTTCTCGTAGTCAATTGGCGCATGATCCGCAGCCATGGTTTCGCGTTTGAATTCGTAAACCATTTCGCCGGCGGCTTCTTCCGAAGCCACAATCAAACACTGCGACAAGTGTCGGCCGCCGTCGTAGACATCGACCAGACCACGCAAATGCGGTGCGTCCTCGGCGTCCAAGGCAAACCCTTCGTCCCAGTATCTTAGAATGGTGAAAAGCTGGTCGCCGACTTGCACCCGCAGACGGCTCTTCTTTTCGCGCGCTTTTTTCTGGGCAACCCTTAACCCTTCGCGCACCTCTTTTGGCAAAAACTCAGACATTGCAGCACCCCCGGATGTGAAACATGGAACGATTCGCTCTCATTTCAAAGAAAACACTGAATTCGCGACAGAAATTTG
The DNA here is from genome assembly GCA_964414085.1 of uncultured Boseongicola sp. GTDB lineage: Bacteria > Pseudomonadota > Alphaproteobacteria > Rhodobacterales > Rhodobacteraceae > Boseongicola. Next base: position 11,495 of record CAYPVG010000208.1, read on the forward strand.
AAACAATTGGCCCGCAACCACCTGATCTTGTGTGATTCACTAAGTGAATACATACAGAGCCAGCGGTGCTAATCGGCCATGACTCCGCATTTTTGCACATGGTGTATGAGCTAGTGGGGATACCTTTGTCCGAAGAAAGCGCCATATTCACCGCAAAGGAGAATAACCATGGGTCAACTCGTAGACGGCGTCTGGCATGACGTTTGGTATGATACAAAATCAAGCGGCGGCAAATTCGTCCGTTCCACCGCGAAATTCCGCAACTGGATCACAGCTGACGGCAGCGCCGGCCCTTCTGGCGAAGGCGGTTTCGAGGCTGAAGCCGATCGCTATCATCTCTACGTGTCTTACGCATGCCCCTGGGCTCACCGGACTCTCATCTTCCGAAAGCTTAAAGGCTTGGAAGACTTGATCACCGTGTCTGTCGTCCATCCGGATATGTTGTCGGATGGCTGGACACTGGCCGATGACTATGCCGACGCCACAGGCGACACGCTTTATGGCCTGCCTTTCTTGCGCGACGTTTACCTGAAAGCCGATCCTTGCATTTCGGGACGCGTGACGGTGCCAATCCTTTGGGACAAGAAGCGCGAAACGATTGTCTCAAATGAGAGCTCTGAAATCATTCGGATGTTCAATTCGGCATTCAATGAGCTGACCGGAAACCACGACGACTATTGGCCCACGCACATGCGTGACGATATCGAAGTGGTGAATTCCCGTATCTATGACACGCTGAACAATGGTGTTTACAAATCTGGCTTCGCGACATCCCAACAAGCCTACGATGGTGCGGTGACCGAACTGTTTGAAACGCTGGACTGGTTGGAAGACCGGCTGTCAACAAATCGCTATCTGATGGGTGACCAGATCACCGAGGCTGACTGGCGTTTGGTACCGACCCTATTCCGGTTCGATCTGGTGTATCACCTGCACTTCAAGTGTAACCGAGCGCGTTTGATCGACTATCCGAACCTATGGGCTTACACGCGCGAACTTTATCAGTGGGTTGCCCCGAATGGGTCGCGCGTTGGTGAGACGGTCAACTTTGACCACATCGTCCGCCATTACCATTACAGCCACGAAAGCATTAACCCGCACCGGATCATCCCCATCAATCCAATCATTGACTGGGAAGAACCTCACGGCAGGGACGTTCTTCGCGCCGCTTAACTCGCGCGACCGTGGTACTCGACAATCGCCGCCAAATCATTTGGCGGCGTTTGTGCTGGAAGCATCGCAGCAGCGTTCGGTATGTGGTTGAAGATCGAACCATCGGAAAAGAACGTGGTGTTGGTCACGAATACGACACGTGCGTTGGGCCAACGGTAGCTTGCGTAGTCGGCAATGGCGATCGCACTGCCATCTTCCAAATCCAGACTGAGAACAATGACATCAACCGAGTGCACGCGCATATAATTGGCCGCCTCAGCCTGGCTGAATACAACAGAGACTTCGTGGCCCAAGCGCTCAAGATGGCGCGACCAGATACGCGAAAGCTCCGGATTGTTTGCGACAATCAATATCACCATTCCACCTCCGGCCCTGGAAGACCGTTACCGATGACCACCCAACTATCGCCAACCTTCTGCCAGAAGTATTAACAGAGCGTTAATGTACCTTAGGAACCCGTTAAAGGATGGCGAAAACGCGCCTATCCAAGGCTTGCTCCCCTCGAACGCGCTGGTAGGGTTTCAATTCAGAATTCTACTGTTGGTGTCCTAATGAAAACTACCACTGTCGCCGTTGCCCTCACTCTCCTTTTCCCGAGCCTCGCGTTTGCCAACTGCGGCGGTACATTTACAGATTTCGTCGATGAACTGAAAAGTGAAGCACGGGACAGCGGCTTCAACAGCGCCACAACAAATGAATTCTTTCGGTCCGTTCAACAAGACCAAGACGTGTTGAAGGCGGACAGACGACAGGGAATATTCACCCGCGCGTTCCTCGATTTTTCCAGCCGCCTGATCTCGACCAACCGTTTCGAGAGCGGACGGCGCAACGGGCAAAAATGGGATAGCGTTTTTGACCGCGTAGAACGTGACTTTGGTGTTTCACGAGGAGTACTACTCGCCTTTTGGGCGTTCGAGACCGACTTTGGAGCGGTTCAGGGGGACTTCAACACAGTGAACGCACTCGTGACGTTGTCGCACGATTGCCGCCGCCCCGAGTTGTTCCGACCACAAGTTTTCGCGGCACTCGAACTCTTTCGGCGAGGCGATTTAGACCCCGCACGCACGACGGGCGCGTGGGCTGGTGAAATCGGGATGGTTCAGATGCTCCCTAAAGATATCATCGAGAACGGGGTCGATGGCGACGGTGACGGGCAGGTCACACTTAAAACCTCAGCAGCTGATGCGCTGATGTCAGGTGGCAAGATGTTGCAGTCCCTTGGCTGGCGCGCGGGGGAACCTTGGTTGCAGGAAGTTTCCGTTCCAAGGGGTTTTGACTGGTCGCAGACCGGGCTTGATACCAAGAAAACCGCTCGCAATTGGTCTCGCATGGGCATCACGGCCAAGAGTGGTCAGATGGAACGTCCTGATCTCCAAGCCTCGATCATCTTACCCCAAGGCCACCGCGGCCCCGCATTTCTCGCCTATCCGAATTTCGACGTGTTTTTTGAGTGGAACCAGAGTTTCGTCTACGTGACGACGGCGGCCTATTTCGCAACTCGGCTGGAAGGAGCCCCGAGGCTGACAGCAGGAGACCCGCCGCCGACCATTGGACGCGACGCGATGAAAGCGTTGCAGCAGAAGCTTCAGGCGCGTGGCTATGACGTCGGTGGGATCGACGGCATTCTCGGCGCCAATACCCGCGCCGCAGTTCAGGCAGAGCAAAAGCGCCTAGGCTTGCCCGCCGATGCCTGGCCGACACAGCAGCTTCTCAACGCGCTCTAGCAGATTTGTACAAGACTCTTGTCGCTTGGACCGCAACCAACGCCGTCTCCAAGCGCACCAGTATTCATGATTGCCGCCAAGGCGAGCACAATCAGACCGGCCACGAGAAAATCACTCATGAAAACCCCCACTCATTACCACCAAATGTAAATTAGGGGCTGCCTTGTAGCTGAATCAAGAACTTAGGGCGCTACGGAGTGGCAACAGTGATGTTCCGAACTGGAAACCGAACACCGTCAGTCGTCACCAAAATGGCGCGTGTGCCGTCCATCACGAAGGTGTCGCAGCGTGACGACCCATTGTCGAAGGCCACGCAAACTTCGCCATCGGCCCCTAACGCGTAATCACCAGCCCAAACAGGCCCGTCATCGGTATAGGTGTAGCCGTAGCGGCCATTCGCCTGATAGGTCGACTTGGAACCATCAAAGAATTCAATAACTTGACCGGACAGCAGCTCGGCTAGACCGGCACCATCAAGAATGGTGTCGCTACCTCTGATGCCAGCGTCTGCAAAGACCGGCGCGGCAATCAACCCAAAAAGAGCGGTGAGAGTCTTTTTCATGAGCCGATCATGTGACTCAATCTCAGTACGCGCCAATCACGTTCGCGTTTCCTACTCCGCAGCGAGGGGGATATCGCGCCGCCCAATATCGGCGATCTCCTCCATCACTTCGTTCAATAAAGCAGCAAATGCTTTGAAATTGCCGTTCGGACGGATCACCCGTTCGTTCATGTAGAGAGCGCGGTCGATCTCAATCTGAACCGCATGTTGTCCCCGCGCGGGCCGGCCGTAATGCTGTGTGACAAAGGCTCCGGCAAATGGGGCATTTCGCGCCACCCGCAAACCAGCGGCCGCGAATGCCGCTTCGATGCGGTCAACAATCTACCCGCTGGCGGCAGCGCCAAATCGATCGCCAAGAACGATCTCAGGGCGCGCGCCCCGAGCATGAGACAGGCTTTCTATGGCCTCATGCGGCATGGAATGGCAGTCGATCAGAATCGCTTCGCCGAAAAGAGAGATGCTTTCATCCAGCAGGCTTT
>CAYPVG010000209.1:0-4302 GCA_964414085.1 uncultured Boseongicola sp.
AAGAACCCGGCAAGAAAAGGAAGAATGCAAAAAACCGATGCTGCATAAGCTTTTGCGCCGGAAAGCTCACGGACGCTTGCTGGTCGATCCTGCCTCGTCATGCGGTGAAAGCGAGCCTTGCGGCGGGAGATCTTCTCAAGGGCGACCAATGCGCAAATCAAACACAATATTAGGGTCGCAATTTGTGCGGCTCCACCGGCATTTCCGGCCTCAAGCCAAACTGAGAAAATCCCGGTCGTGAGAGTCTGAACACCAAAATAATCAACGGTGCCAAAGTCGTTAACGGTTTCCATCATCACGATGGCCGTCCCCGCTACAATTGCCGGGCGCCCAAGTGGCATTCCAACCCGCCAGAACTGACGCCACCCATCTGCGCCTAGCGCACGCGCGACATCATGAGCTGCACCTGACTGCTCACGAAAACCTGCGCGTGCCAGCAAGTAAACATATGGATAAAGCGACATGGACAACACAAATACCGCCCCGCCCAGGCTGCGAATATCCGGAAACAGGTAGTCTTGCGCATTAGACCACCCGAACACCTGCCGAAGGTTGGTCTGCACCGGCCCAGAATAATCCAGGAAATCAACGAGAGCATAGGCTCCAAGAAAACCCGGAACTGCCAATGGCATCAGCAACGCCCATTCCAGCCATTTTCGGCCTGGAAACTGATACATGACCACAAGCCAGGCGGCGACTGTGCCAACCGACGCCGATATGACGGCGACCGAGCTCATCACGATCAGTGTGTTCCCTAGATACCTCGGCAGTGTAGTCGCCATAAGATGTGGCCAGATGTTCTCAACCGGGTTGGCCGCAATCCAAAGAACGGAGACAATGGGCAACAAAACAAGCGCTGCAATAACGACGGCACCCACCGACCATGCCGACGGCAGCGATATACGCACTGGACTAAGTTGAGTGTTTTCGTCAGCCATAGCCCCGCCTATCGCGAAACGCCTTTCCCTGTCCAGCAGCCAAGGCTAGTTTTGCCGCAAAAGCGAAGTCTGATTTTGGGAGAACCGCGCACAATGGAGATTGTCTTTCACCTTGGTGCGCATTGCACGGATGAAGGCCTGTTGCTCCGCTCAATTCTCCGCAATCGTGCCCGACTCTCCAAAGCTGGTGTTTTGATCCCAGGCCCAAGTCGGTATCGCGAACTATTGGGGGCCGTTTCAACAACCTTGCGCGGTGACTACGCAAGCCCGGACACCGAGGAAATGCTCGTCGAGGAAATTACCGACGACGAGACAGCCAACCGCTTGGTTCTGTCTAACGACAACTTTCTCTGTCGCCCTACTGTTGCGATCACCTCAGAAGGATTCTACCCGAAAGCCGAGAAGTCGGCCTGGCTGCGCAGATGCTTCCCGTCGCACGATGTCCATTTCGCTATCGCCTTGTGCAATCCTGCCGAATTCGTGTCGAACTTGTCGTCAACTTTGAATGCCGATGAGCGAGCCGAACTCTTGTCCTCTCTGCCAAGCGACCAGCTTTCATGGGCAGATGTCATCGCCGAAATTGTCGAGGCCAATCCAAAGTCTGAAGTTACCGTTTGGGCACACGAAGATGCACCCTTTATCTGGCCTGATCTCATGCACGAACTCACCGGATTCGACATCATGGAAGAGCTCGACGGAGCATTCGACATGGTCGAACAAAACCTAAGCTCGGACGGAGTAACACGACTGCGCGACTTCCTGACAGATCACCCGGAGCTTTCAGAGGAACAGCTTAGAAAGACTTTGGTCGCCTTCCTGTCAAAGCATGGAGCGGCACAGGCCCCTTCCAGCCAATTTCTGCCAGACGGTTGGACTGATGAAACTGTGACCGACCTCGAGCACCGGTACAAATACGACCTTCGCCGCATCGCCACAATGCCGCAAGTCACCCTGATCGAGCCGTAGCCCCAATCAGTCACATTCCAAGAGCCTCTTTGTACATGTCCAGCACCGCCTCTTCTTCGGCGATATCGTCCTTGTCGCGCTTCCTGAGCGCGATAACCTTGCGCATGACCTTGGTGTCGTAGCCCCGCCCTTTCGCTTCGGCCATGACTTCCTTTTGCTGGTCCGCGATGTCCTTTTTTTCGGCCTCCAAACGCTCGAAGCGTTCAATGAACTGACGCAGTTCGTCTGCGGTAACGCGGTAGCTTTGCTCGGTGACGTTGTCGTCCATCTTTTCGGCCTCATACGTTTGGTGAAGCTGTGCGTACCGTCCACCTGCTCGGGCATCAAGCCCTTGCGACGATCATTCTTGTCGATTATCTGACACCCGCGCGAAACACTGCCGGAGACGAACTGATGGACGCCCTGATTTGGATAGGAGCTTTGCTCACACTGGTTGGTGTTGCGCTTTTGACTTGGTGTATTCTGATCGCCGCTCGCGCGCGCAGTGAAGGTCTGGAAGACGAAGCCTTGAAAGCTCGGCTCCAGAAAGTAGTCGCCATGAACCTCGGAGCCCTCGCTATCTCAGCCATCGGCCTAATGATGGTGATCCTCGGGATTTTTCTAGGCTAGCTGTCCAAAGCCGCGAAAGTCTGATTGGCGCGCACCAAATCTTTGAAAACTGGCGATGGCACAGGAATGCGGTGACTGACTTCCGTCATTTCCATTAACAGGCTGTGCACTTTCTCAAGCCCCAAAAGATCAGCCGCGAACATCACCCCACCTGTTCGTCTGGCAAATCCCAATCCATGGATGGCAACCATATCAATATCAGACGGCGTTTTCGCAAAGCCATCTGCAAGTGCACGCGCACCCGCACCGGCCATCGCTGCCACGCATTTCATGCGGATTTCGCCGTCGGACACAGTGCGGGGCGTAATCCCCTTGGAACGCCGCACCGCCTCAACATACTCGGTCACATCGGGGTCTTGGATGCCTCGTCGCCCGCGCTGAGCGTAGGTGTAGAAGCCGCGGCCATTAACCCGTCCGAACCGTCCCGCCTCAACCAGACCGGCTGTTAGATCATTAGGCGGCGCATTGCGGGGACGGTTTCGCTTCAATCCCTCCATGTCTCGCAATCTGAACGATCCATGCGGCAGACCCCAATCTTCAAGTGCATCATCCACTTGAGCGATACGCGCTCCCTGCTCCACGCATAAATCCGCAGCGGCGTGAAGTGCTTCCGTCAATCTTTGCCCAAGTCCCAGGGAACCAGGGCCGGTTTCGACAATCAGGCGATCTAGTTTGCGCGCCAAGGCTCTGACAGTCGCAATCGCGCGTGGAGATGTCGCCGAGCTTGGAATAACTTCGGCCATGCGATGCTTTTGCATTCCCGGATACAGACGAAATCCGACGACTTCTGACGGCCTGCGCGTCGCCTTCGCCAGCGTTTCAACGTCCACGTGCTCGGACCCTGTGGCTAGAACTGCTCCTGCTTTGAGTACGGCATCCAATTCGCTGATGAGCTCCTTTGAGACCATCGGGCCCGGATCGATCACAACATCGGCGTTCGCAAGCGTGCGGAAACCGCACACCGCATGCATCCGATCCAGCGTCGCCTCAACCACCTCTTCCTGCATCTTTCCGGCCGCTACGCGGGCATCATAGCCTTCGATGATACGCATCACGCCAGCTTCAAGAGCCTCGTCGCTCCTCTCGGCGACTGTGACTTCAAAACCGGCATCTAAGCATGCGACAGCAATCTCGCTACCGATCCCGCGCCCACCTATCAGACCAATCGAACCCAACGGGCGGGAGGGTGTTCGACCCACATGCGCAGAAGCCCTGGCTAACCGGCGATCGGCAGAAAAGACGTGCCTCAAAGCGCGGGAATGGTCGGACTCCACGAGGTCTTCGAACGCCGCAATCTCCAAGCCACGACCAATATCGTAAGGAAGAAGCAATGCGGCTTCGACGCATTCAATAAGGCGAAGCGGCGCATCCAAGGGCGAGGCCTCAGCGACCCGACGATGCTCGGCGACTGCCTCCAAGAAAGCCTGACCCTCTCCAAGCCGATCGCGGCGTTGCGAACTGCGAGAGAGCGGTAAGCCATTGTCAGCTCTTTCACGCGCCTCCCCAATGGCCACAGACAAAGCATCTTGGTCCGCCAGCACATCGACCAGACCGAGCTTTTTCGCGGAAGCCGCATTGACCGAGCGCCCGCTCAGCAACATTCGCAATGCTGCAAGGCCACCGCTGACCTTCGGCAAGCGCTGCGTTCCACCTGAGCCGGGAACAATCCCGATGGTGATCTCTGGCGCCCCAAATCGGGCTCGTTCGGATGCCACCCGAAAATGTGCTGCCAGGGCAAGTTCAAGGCCATTTCCCAGTGCAGGCCCATCGATCGCTGCAATGACCGGTT
>CAYPVG010000210.1:0-18957 GCA_964414085.1 uncultured Boseongicola sp.
AGGCACCCAGAGGCGATCGTCGTCCGGAACAGCGTCTGAAATTACAATCTCGTCCTGCGCTTCCTTCGGGAAAGGCAGTTGATATGGCGTTCTTGGATCTGGGGCACTGTCAGTCATTGTCGTTTCTCTTTCACATTGCGAGGTAGCCGCCGTCGACAGGGTATACCGCACCGGTCACAAATCCTGCTTCATCGCTCAACAACCAACGAACGAGGGCTCCTACCTCGGTGGTTTGCCCCCAACGCTTTAAAGGAGTGCGCGCCATGATTGCCTCAGTTCTGTTCGTATCCTCTCTCAACGCTTGGGTCATCTCCGTCTCGATCCACCCTGGCGCGATTGCGTTCACGCGAATACCGTCTTCCGCCCAGCGCCCTGCAAGTGCTTTCGTGAGTTGGGCGACCCCTCCCTTTGACGCAGAATAGGCCGGCACCAGAGGGCCACCAAACGTACTAAGCATAGAAGCTGTGTTCACTATGGCGCCGTTAGACGACGCTAGTAGTTCTTGTGCCGCTACACAGCAGCGCATTGTGCCGGTGAGATTTACATCAATTACGCGCTGAAACACGTCTATGTCATATTCGTCGCCACGGCGAAGTATGCCCGCACAGTTGACTAGCGCATCGAGGGTTTCGAGCGCACCGAAAAAATCTGAAACAGCCACGTCGTCGGTGACGTCAAGCAGACCCGTCGTAATGCCCTCAGACTTGTCAAACGCCTCGATTTCATCGTGAGAGGCAGACACCGCGATCACAGACCACCCTGCTTGCGCGAGAGAGCGGGACACACCTGCTCCGATACCGCGCGTGCCCCCTGTTACCACTGCTGTTTTCACGCGCGCTCCCTGTGTCTGGAGTAGACATCCACGGTGCAACCAGACGCGAAAGAGACCTTCTCAGCAAGGATTTTCATTCCGGTTAGTTTTCGGAAGCATATGCCAAGGCGGCTCCTACTCCCAGAACTGCCGCGAGATTCTTCAAACTGATTACAGAGCTATCGTAGCAAGCAAGCGCGTCCTCGGGCAGAATATAGGGATTGAACTCGTCCCGATCAGCACGACGCAACAGACTTTCAATCGAACGGTCAATCACGATGGACTCCCCTGTCATCGGGTTACGCGAAAAAAGTACGGCACGGCGATTTGCATTGGTAAGCTTTGAGCCTCCCACGCAGTTCAGGCCGAAAACGGCTTGAAGGTAGCGAGTGCCGTAGCGCATTTCGCGAGCATCGGGTACAGCAGCAGGTGCATTTGCAAGGGCAGTCTCGGACAGGTTCGAAAGGAACGCCTTAACTCCGGGAGCCGTGATCGATGTCGGTCGCATGAGGTGATCCTGGAAACAACCTCGAGACGGAATCTCGATTCTGTCACCGCTGATAAGAATTGGATCAGGGAACGCACGGCCGCTCATTGCTTCCGAAATATCAAACTGTTGCCGCTTGCCGCCGCGAACGAGCTGCACACGGGCGAGATCAGCATCTGGTCGAATTCCCCCGGCATTTCGAAGCGCCGCCGACAGCGTACGAGAAAACGTCGATGCACCAAGTGCGCGCTGGCGCTCTACATCTCGTGTCTGTGCGTTGGCACCGCCCACGATGACTTGGCGGGGCTCAAAAACGGCCCCTGCCACAAAAACATCTGCCGCCGCGTAGTCGGTCAATAGTACGGAGACCCGTGGCTCGACATCATACAGCTCCTCCTCGACGAGAAGGCGTGCGAGGTCAGATTCAATTTGTGAAGGAGTTCTTCCGACGGCTCTCAACGCAGAAGAGAAAGGCAATCTAAGATTGCCATCATTGCCGACCACGTAGGAGCCGGAGAGCGTTTCATCTTGCTCAACGAAGACCTGGAGTAGATCGCCAATAGACAGAACTTCCTCGCCGCGAATCCCGAAGTTGGACGGGTTACCGCCAGCTTTGGTAAGGCCAGCACCATCGACCAACACTGTACCTGTATCGCTACATTGCATCGCATCGATGAAACCAGACCGAATGCCTTGGTCGTCTGATGGTGCGCGATATCGAGCCGAATATGCCTCTCCCGACACGGCATCTTCGTTGTTCTGCGGAATCTGCTGGCTCGCGCACCCGGCAAGCGCAAGGCAAGTCACGAAGGTTAAGGCTCTGTTGACAATAAACATTTAGGACCTTTGGCGACAAATTTTGCCTACTCTATATCGCAGCACTCCAGAAAACGACCCACACAAACCCAATTCCCTCCAATCTATCCGAAAGGATAGTCGGACGCGCCTTCTGCGTCTGTCACAACCCTTCAGTGACGATGCTTTAAACCGCGCGGCATTTTAGAAGATCATCAGTGACTTGGAGTGGCGTCTTGTGAATACGCAGAGATCTTTTTTGAAAGTACTGGCGACCAACGGTTTCTCGGAAATCGTTCAGAAGGTATCGCGAATTGCTGTGGTGGTTGCTGTTGCCCGCGTGATGGAGCCCGAGGCAATCGGCCTTGCCGCGGCGGCTATTGCTGCTGGCGATATCTTGAAGTCGCTGACAGAAAATGGTGTTGTTCAGCGGATCATTTCCGCTTCCGAACGAGACCTCCCGAGTGTCATCAAGACAGGTCAGAGGCTTTTTTGGCTTTGGTGTATTGGATTATTTCTGACCCAATCACTGATCGCCATTGGTATTTGGGTGTGGTCTGGAAGCGCGGTTGTTTCGCTGCTGATAGTTCTCTTGGCATTTGAGTATTTGGCGATGCCACCAGCGATCGTGAATTGCGCTTTAGCAATGCGAGAGGGCAAGCTCACCGGGACGGCAGCTGTCGCGGGTGGTCAAATCGTCCTTGCGAACCTTCTAACGGCACTGCTTGCTGTCATCTGGCCATCGCCCTTTGCCTTAATTCTTCCTCGCGTTCTGACTGCGCCTGTTTGGCTGGTCGGAATGCGTCGCCTTCGTCCGTTTACGCCAGAAAGATCGGTCGAGCCGGCGCCTTATCGCCCATTCGTCGGATTTGGTGCGTGGATTTTGGGAAGCGAGGTTGTGAAGAGCCTCCGTTTACAAGCCGATAAACTGTTGATCGGAGCACTGTTAGGTGCGGAGGCGCTCGGGATTTACTTCTTTGCATTCAATGCCGGCCTGAGCCTGGCGACGTCCGCCTCAGTAGCGTTCTCGCGGGTCGTTTACCCGCGCATCGCTGCAGCAACTGATCGCTCAAAGGCTGCAAAAGACGCCGTTTGGCTTGCAACCCTTGTTACTGCACCGGTTATTCTCCTTCAGTCACTGCTCGCGCCGATTTATGTTCCCATCTTATTTGGTGAAAGCTGGGCCTTTATCTCGAACACTGTGTCGATTCTCTGTCTAGCGGCGATACCGGGAATGCTCTGGGCTGGCACGGCTCAATGGCTTCGCGCTGAAGATCGTGCTGGAAGCGAATTCCGCGTTACCCTTGCAATGACCGTGGCGCTACTAGCTTCGACCTGGCTTCTTGCTCCCTATGGGATCGAGGCGATTGCTTGGGGCTACCTTGCGGTTTCGACCGTGGTCCAAGTCGCTGCCTCTCTTCCACTCCTTCTGCCCCAATCATACAGAAAGGCATGACGATGGTTACCTTCTCTGTCGTAATTCCATGTTTCAATTGCGCCCAAACGCTTGGTGACACGATAACTTCTCTGCAGAACCAAGCGGTCTCTGATTGGGAAGCTATCTGTGTAGATGATGGCTCAACGGATCAAACTCTTGAAATTCTGGAGCGATTTGCAAGTCAAGACAAACGCATTCGCGTTGTTTCACAATCAAATTCGGGGCCCAGCAGGGCGCGAAATGCGGCCGCTTCAGTGGCTAATGGCCAGTACATTGCGTTTCTCGATTCTGACGACCTTTGGACACCCGGCAAACTTTCGTCCGTTCTTGCAGCGTTCATGGAGACCCCTCATGCAGATGCCGTTTTCGGGCGGATCGCATTTTTCCGGACCGGCAGCGACGGACTTACAACGACTTCGACCGTCCGGGGCGGCAAGGCTGAATTGGACGACTTCCTTGGTGAGAACCCTGTTTGTACGCTCTCCAATCTGACCGTGAAACGGCAGTCATTTCTCGCTTATGGAGGTTTTGATGAGAACATGCGTTTCTCAGAGGACCTTGAATGGCTCATCCGAGCCTTAGCTGCAGGTGCTCACGTTGAAGGTGTCGCAGATCTGCACGTCCGATATCGGACGAGTGAGAACGGGCTATCTGCTGATTTGCATGCCATGCACGACGGATGGCGGCGGGCACTCGCGGCCGCGAATAAGGCCCTTAGCCCGTCCAAAATCGCCTCAGCAGAGGCCGTGCACTTAAGATATCTGGCTCGTCGCGCTCTTCGGACCAACGCAAGCGCTGGTGAAGCCTGGTCGCTTTTGACCAAGGGACTTTTGCTCTCTCCGGTCGCTTTTCTTGGCGGTCGGCATCGCGGTCCAATGACACTTCTTGGGTGCTTACTTGCCCCCCTCATCCCGACATCCTTGTGTCGCCGAATTTTTGCTTGATTGAGTTCCACTATGCCTCGCGTTTCCATCGTCGTTTCCGCCTACAACACGATTCAAACTCTGCCAGAAACGGTGGAAAGCCTACTTGCGCAAACCTATGAGGATTTCGAAGTTGTCGTCGTAGACGACGGTTCATTCGACGGCACTGCGGAATGGGTTTTGTCCCAACCTGATCCGCGCCTTCGCCTCGTGCGCCAGGTCAACCGGGGCTTGGCTGGCGCGCGGAATGGAGGCATTGCGGCGACGAACAGCGAATACGTCGGATTCTGCGATGGCGACGACCTATGGGAACCAGAGAAACTTGCCGAACACGTCGAGTTTCTCGACGCCAATCCAGATGTCGGGCTGACTTACTCTGGTTCTGCGCTGATCGATGCCGAAAGCAATTCGATAGGTTTGTTCCAGACGCCTAAGGCCGAGAGAGTTAACGCACGCGATGTGTTGCTCCGAAATCCTATTGGCAATGGTTCGACGCCAGTCATCAGACGCGCGTGCCTCAATGACATCTCGTTTCGCCGTGACGGTGAAACACGCGATTTTTGGTTTGATGAAGCCTTTCGCCAATCGGAGGATATCGAGTGCTGGCTGCGTATCGCGCTGACAACCAGCTGGCGAATAGCAGGGACATCTGAGCCACTGACTCGCTATCGAATTATCGCATCTGGCTTGTCGGCCAATCTCGTCAAACAATTCGAAACTTGGGCACGTGTCGCCGATCGCATCGCCGAAATCGCACCCGACTTCGCTCGTGCTCACGTTCCCGCAGCGCGCGCCTATCAACTGCGCTATCTCGCTCGCCGCGCCGTCACTCTCGGCGATGGGCGAACTGCGGTCTCATTGATGATAAAGTCACTAAACAGTTCCAAACATCCAATCTTTCATGAGCCAGTTAAGACGCTCACAACGGTCGGTGCTGCTGTAGTACTTTGCATTGGCGGTGGGGTTTTCGTTCGTCGCGCACTTGGAGGTCGGCTGGCATGACTCGCATCGTCCATTTGGTTGATGACACAAGCCCAGGCGGCGTCACGCGCTTCTTAGAGTATCTGAGAACGTCCGAGGCAGCTGCCACGTTCGGGCTGCATGACGTCATCCCCGTAAAGGTCGGCCTATCGCGACCATCGAGTTTCGATGCCGACGTTATTGTTTCTCATGTGGTCCTGTCGTGGAAAAACTTGCCGTTCATCTTCGCGCTACGCGCGAAGCATCCAGGGACACCGCTGATCCACATCGAGCACAGCTATTCACCCGCTTTTGAGCAGCTCCACGTTACTTCCAAGAGGCGATTTAGGGCCATGTTGACCGTCTCCTTGTCTCTCTTCGATCGCGTTGTTGCAATCAGTGAAGCACAAAAAAGCTGGCTAAAATCTGCAGCTGGAGTTGGTGACAAGAAGCTCGCGCTCATTCCGTCCTACGTCGACTTGTCAGAGTTTCTGGCAATCGCGCCGGTCACGGGCGACATCCGTTCCATCGGAGCGTTTGGCCGCCTCGACCCCCAGAAAGGTTTCGACATCCTGATCCCTGCTTTTCAAAAAGCGTCTCTTGAGGGCGTAACGCTTGAAATCTTTGGAGATGGACCTGAGCGGTCGCATTTGGAAGCGCTCGCCGGGGGCGATCCGAACATCATTTTCCATGGATTTTCGGACGATCCCGCAAGTGCAATGGCGTCAGTTGATGCGCTTGCCATGCCATCGCGGCGCGAACCATACGGCTTGGTCGCGATCGAAGCTATGGCCGCGGGCAGAGCGCTTCTCGTTTCGCGTGTCGATGGATTGATCGACCATGCCCGCAGTGGAGCTATCTCGGTCGAACGCCTTACTGTCGAGGACTGGAGCCGTGCTCTGGCGGCTTTGCCTCGGCTGACGGATACGAATAAGCGACGGCAAGCGCGGCACAACGCTGCGCGCGCTGAGGGCCAATTTATTCGGGGATGGTCTGCTCTGCTAGACAGCGTCAGCGCGTAGCCAGGTTTTGCGATCAGCCATCTCGCGAAGGTGAACGCCAAGTAGAACCAAAGCAGGCCAAAGCAGGTACGCCTCAACTTCGATGTTCTCTCCCATGCTCAAGATCAAGAAGACAAGCATGATACCCATGGGCAAGCGACCTTGCGGATGCACTACCGCGTCTTTGGCTACCACAAGGAAATGGACAATGAATGGCACCGCAAAAGCGACAAAACCGACAATACCCTTAATGAATAGCAGCGCCCACCAAGTATGATGCGACCCGATGGGCATGTATTCCACAATGTGTGGACCGCGTTCCACCTGACCGTGCCCGAACCAGACAGACTCGTTGGCCCAGCGCTCTCTCGCAATCCTCTGCAGCGTCTCACGCACTCTTGTACTGTCCGCGCGCGCCGAGCGAAAACCGGTTATGGCGTCTTCGACAGCAATTGTGACACTGGTCCACGCAACAGCCATTGAGGCTGTGAGTGTAGCGGCTGCCGTCCAAGCCCACACTTTGAGCATGAGCGGCATCATTCTTGGACCAACACTGGCTACGACAAGTGCGACCAAGCTCATTCGCGATTTAGACATCAGGATCATCGCGACCCCTGCCAAGCATCCGACGATCAGCCAGAGCTTTCGATGATCTTCCAGCGCAAAAAGCACCATAACAACGCCAAGTAAGCCGGCAAATGGGGACCATGGGGCGTAGAATTGCCAGCGTGGCGTCCAACTGGCGGGGTCAATTGTATAGAAGTAGACAGTGAAGTATTCGGGCCCGGGGCCTCCCACGGCTTTGAGCGGGGATGTAAATATGCGTTCAGGAAGCCCAACGTACGGCGCGATGGCCAATACGGGGACGATCAGAAGAGTGACCAATGCAAGTTTGGTATGCGCTCGCACGAGCACATCTCGGCGAATTTTCAAGACTGCACCGGCCAATGGAAATAGAGCCATCAAAGCCCAGCCTTTGGCCCATCCAATGGTCGATTTGATCGTTTTGGTCAGGCCAAGTTCCCAATTGATGTGACCCGCCCATAGAGCAATGAGCATCAGGAACATGCCAGCGATCCAAAGCCAGATCAGTGCAGGAACCGGACCTGTAGGACGCAGATCTTCCCGCATGGCCGGACCGAGATAAAGCGACAGGAACGCAAAACCGGCAAGAACCCAGGCCAAAACGGGGCCCGCGACATACAATCCGCCGAAGGCATAGATGCCCCAGGTCCAGACTAGTGTGCCATAAACGATGCGTTCGGGCAGCGTCATCCGTCAGCTTTCTGCAGCAGCTTAGAGATCAATGGGCGGCGCACCCACGCCAAAGCAAGCGCAAACAAAACCATCAGGGTGGCCACACCACCGGCTGCGATCGCAATTTTCGGGCGCGGTGACATTGCACGATCCGGGAGCGAAGCATCGGCCAGAACTTGGACCAGGGGATATGACGCGTAGACTTCGGCCTTGGAGGTATCGACGCGCGCAAGGGCCGACGCAAAGACGGCCTCGGCCACCTGATAGTCGCGCGAGAGATCGTCTAGGCGCGCTGCCAAGGGAGCTAAACCATCAATGCGATCGTTCACTGCAGCGAGCTGTTCTTCAATAGTTTCAAGGGCATTCGATTTGCTCTCGCACTGTGCGGCCATGCCAACAAGGTCCGCCAAAAGAGCCGACCTCTGGGGATTCGGCGCCAAGTCCAACTTGGCCGACGTAAGGACAACTTCTGGACCCGCGATAAACTGCCCGCGTGCGAAAAGCTGCTCTTTGGTCCCGGCCAAGGCGTGCCATGCACTGGTCACTACAGGGTGCCGCGCACCAAAGCGGCCCTGAGCTTCAGCAAGCGACGCATTTTGTTCTGCCAGAGTCTGCGAAAGTTCCTGGACTTCAGGGTCTGCCAGGAGCCGCAGATTTAGCGCGGCCATATTTGCGTCGATCCCGAGGAGCCGGGTGAGCGCTAGCATTGACGCATCCGCGGATCGCAATTCTGAGCGCGCTTCTTCTACTCGGCTTGCAAGGTCGTCGCGTTCGGCAACAATGTCCTTGTAGTGATCGAAAGACACGAGCCCGCTTTCGCGCTGAACCTGCGCGATATTCTTGCGAAGCTTATCAACAGCCTTTTCATAGTCAGTGATGGCAACTCGTGCCGCCTGTTCACGATGATCCAGCTCATCTTTACGAAGCACATCCAGCTCTTCCAGAAACACTGCGAGAATTGCATTCGCGCGGATTTGGGCCTCTTCTGGAGTGGGGCCCCTCATTGAAAAATGGATGAGTGACGTCTCATCAACGAGTTTGATGCGCGGCGAGCCAAGAGCACCACGCTCGAGTTTTAGCTGGGACGCAGCACGCTCCAATGTTCGGTTCGCCGCTATGAGGCGCTTGTAGGTTTGGGTTGGGCTGACACGTGTTGAGGAAAAGGCCGAAGCCGCAGAGGAGGATGCCTGACCCAGATCTGCCAGGTTGACCGATGCTTGCGCGCCGGATCCCGGAAGGATCAAAGACACATCAGAAGTGTAAGTCGGAGGCGTAAGTCGGAGATAGGCTACGATTGGTGTCCACAGACCGGCGGACGCAAGAACAAAGATCAAAGCATATCGAGGCAATCTTCCAACGTCATTGACACGGCCACCCTTGAACAGGCGTGCCAGGCTCGGCCAGCTTCTAAAAAGACGAAAAGGCTTAAACATACAGGGCTCCTTCGCCCCGCTGTCTAAATTATTGATAAACTTGGGTCGCCATCACGCTCGTACAGTAGGAATAGCAAACGTATGTCGATCTATCCCAAAGGATATATCAAAACAGTCCGGCTTCCTTTGCAGCCAGTGCGGCTTGGGTTCGGTTCTTTGCGCCAAGTTTTCGACAAGCTGTCTTGACGTGTAGCTTCACGGTTACTTCCTGAAGATCAATCTCGCGCGCAATTTCCTTGTTTGAAAGACCTCGACACAGGCCATCCAGAACTTGCATTTCCCGTTCCGTTAAAACCTTCGAGAGTTCATGAGGTTCATCTTCCTGAACCTCGGTCATGAATTTCACTGGCGCGTAGATCTCTCCTTCGGCCATGAACCTAATCGCATTAACCAGAGACTTTGCCCCCATCGTTTTGGGCACAAAGCCGACCGCGCCGTCGTCCAAAGCCTGCTGGGCCACACTTCGATCAGCCGAGCCCGATAAGATAGCCACATGCGCAGATGTAGCCTCTTTCATCTTAGCAAGCCCCGACAACCCATCCATACCAGGCATCGAGTAGTCGAGAAGCACCAGGTCGAAATCGTCATCGATTTTCTCCAGAGCTTCATGGAGATCATTCACGGCAACAACTTCCAAATCGGGATGTTGGCCCAGAAAAGCGACGATCGTATCGCGAACCAATTCATGATCG
Source organism: uncultured Boseongicola sp. (assembly GCA_964414085.1). Classification (GTDB taxonomy): domain Bacteria; phylum Pseudomonadota; class Alphaproteobacteria; order Rhodobacterales; family Rhodobacteraceae; genus Boseongicola. Next base: position 9,798 of record CAYPVG010000210.1, read on the forward strand.
TCGGCCAGCAGGATTTTCAACTTAATCATCTCCCTCATTGGGCATTTGCGTCGCAGTGCGAACCGCCTCCAACAATTTATCCTTATTAACTGGTTTCTGCAAAACAGCCACTGCGCCTGAAAGTCGTCTGTCGGTCAAACGCCGGGCCAGTGCGCTGACCACGATTATTGGAAGGTCGGGCGCTACCTGCGCGAGTGCTTCAATGAGATCACCGCCAGTCATGCCAGGCATGTCGTAGTCAGTAATCAAACACGCCCAAGCGTCCGGGTCCTCTTCAATCGTCTCTAGTGTGACTGCGGGGTCGTCTGTCTCCGCCACTTCAAGACCTTCCGAAGAAAGATGTGACGCAATGGCCGCAGCAACGTCCGGGACGTCATCAAGGATCAATATGGGGGAATTGGTTCTGGCGCTGATCTTCGCCGTTCTCTTCCGTGTCAAGTCGGGCTGAGCAACGGGCAATGGCCACCATACAGTGAATTTCGTGCCGCGATCAGGCTGCGTATCCACGGTCAGCAGCGCATCGTTGTCCGCGATGATCGACGCCACGATCGACAGCCCAAGACCTGTGCCCCTGTTGCCCTTTGTCGTGAAATACGGCTCTAGCAAACGGTCAATCGTGTCGTTCGTCATTCCTGCCCCAGCATCTTCGATAACGATGGCTGCGTAATCCCGGTCTTCAAATGTTCCGACGACAAGTCGATCATCCCCCAGATTTGGTTCGCCTCGCCGGACTGAAACGCGAACTTCGCCAGGCATACCTTCATGCGCGTCGATGCCGTTCACGACCAAATTCATCACCACCTGCAGTATGTCTGTTTGGCTGGCTTCGATGACAAGCGGCGTCTCGGCGAGTGATGCCGATAGCCGGACCCCACGCGGAGCGCTCCCGCGCGCCAGATCGACGGTATTTCTAAGGATCTCGCCAAGTTCGATCCTTTCTGCAGTTTTCTCTCGTGTTCCCAAGTCAAGAAAGCCGTCCGTAAGCTCTGCAGCCCGATTGGCCGCCAACTGGATGCGCTTTACAGCATCGCGCGCTGCGGGTTCCAGCGCTTCGGTGCTTTCGATCAAAGATGCGGATCCCAGAATTGCTGAAAGTAAATTATTGAAATCATGCGCTAATCCAGCAGAGACTTGGTGCAGTCGCTCTTGCAGCTGCGCCCGATCAAGGCGTCGCTGCATTTCGCTTCGCTCTTCGGTTAGTCTGCGCCGTTCGGTGATATCTCGGACTATAAGCACGCTGCCGACGTCCGGAACGAGGCTAAGCGAGACGTCGTGGACGATCATGCGCCCATCAACGGTTCGCTCGGCTTCACCTCGCCAAGCACCAGTCCTTTGCAACCATGCTTCGTTCGCGGCAAAAGCTTCGACCGAAGCCGCGTCGTAGAACTTCGTCCATTTTCGACCCACTGCATCCGCCTCGCTGTCGCAATTCCACAGCGCGAGCAGGCTTGGGTTCACGTCGATTAGGCGACCCTCTGCATCCCCGATTGCAACGCCATCTTGGCTTCGTTCAATGGCCGCCAAGCGTTGTTGAAGAATACGTGCATTCACTTTCACCTGAGTGATATCTGAAGCCGAAATCACCGCGCCGTCGCCTTCTAGTGGACGAGCACGTACCAAAAACTGCCTTCCGTCGGCTGCCGTAACTTCTCGATTGATTTCTGCGGCGAAGGCGTTCGTTGATCGGTCGCTGTCGAGCGGTTTTTGGCCTACCAGAAGCGCTACCGCCTGCTTGGACAGTTCCTCATCACGCACGGCGAGATCTGGCTTCAAGAACGATTGAAAAGCCGCATTGGCGAATAGAACTTTTCCGTTCCTACCAATTACGAGAAACGCTTCGGTCGTTGCGGTTAGCGCCCCTTCGAGACGGCGACGCGCCTCGTCACGATCAATTTCGGCTTGAACTCTTTGAGTTGAGTCCGTTTGCGTCGCGACAAGATGTGTCGTCTCCCCGCCGGACGATTGAATTGGGAAAAGACGCAATTCATTCCAGAAAATTTCTCCGGATTTTCTTTTGTTTCTAAGAAGAAATGTGCCGCTTGCTTTGTCGGCGACGGTTTTGCGGATTTCGGTCCGCACTTGACTGTCAGTTGCCTCGGCCGAAAGGAACCGGCAATTCTGCCCCAGTATCTCATCCCGCTCATAACCCGTAAGCGCAACAAACGAGTCATTCACGTAGATCAAGGGCATCGCTTCCGAAGCTTCCGCGATGGCTACAGACACCGGCGAACGGTCAATAACTGAGGCGAGATACGAATTCCGTGATTCCAAGTTCTTGCGGACGATCGCCTGGCTTGCAACTGCCGCCGTGCGCTCAAGTAAATCAGCGTCTGCAGTCGTGAATTTGCCGCGGGTGCGAGAGAAAGCGGCCAAAACGATGCGCTCGGAGTCTTCACCAAAGGGTACAGACAGTAACGATCGCATTTCTTCAAGCGGCACTGGGAGACCATCCCACAATCCCGGAACCTTTGTCAGATCCACGATGCGGCGCATACGCGTCGCAAGACCAGGCGCAGACCATTTCTGAGGAACGACCGAAGCAGCCGATGTTGTGATTTCGGAGAGAACTCCACCTTCTTCGGAAAATAACACGACCAGCTCGCACTGTAGTCCGGTCTTGATCGAGCCCAGCAGCGCGTGGATGCCGGCGTCGATATCATTGGACGAGTTTAGAGCTTCCAGTGCCGAAAGTAGAGCAGAGGTTTCGCGCAAACGCTCAGCTTCACGCCCCCTGAGCATCTCAAGCTCCAAGAGAGCTTCCCTAAGCTGCTCATCTTCATTCATTCGTTCGCTCCGGGGCGGTTAGGCCCCGAAGGTTACAGCCGAGATCATTAAGTTGCCATGACGATTACGCCCGTCCAGGACAACTCCCTGCTCACCGAAGGTAAAGATCCCAAGATAAGGAACATTCGGAAGTGCCTGATTGATCCCAGCGGTTACGTCGTCAAGGTGGTCCTGAACGGCCAACATGCACCCGCCGCAATAAACCATAAGCGCTCCGGCAATTGACTGAGGCGACATGTTTCTTGATTGGGCCGCGAGCGATGCAACCTTTCCCGCTCGCTGGGTGAGCTGATCGATGGACCCATTCATAAGAGTAATGCGGTCTCCCACATCAATGTCAGCAAATAGTTCGAGTTCGTCGGCCGAAGTCAGTCCCGCCGGGTGTGCCAGCAGGTAGTACGGCACGCTACCCACGCTATCGAGGTACCGCCCAAGCGGCGTCAGTGTGCTTTCGGAAAGGATGGCAGTTGTACGTTCGACTTTTTCCGGAAGCGTATCGTTTCCAATCCAGTCGCGGTATACTTTCGCTGCGGGTTGCCCATCTATTTCCTGCAGCAGCCGCCCGTCAGATTTTGTGACAACTCCCACATGGTCAGTCGGAGCATACCCGTTGTGATAAGCGAAACTGATTGGTTTCGACGGGAACAGTACAGTCACCATGATGCCGTCGGCGACTTCTAGGTGTTTGTCGAATACTCGCCACTCGCCACTTACCGAGTTGTCCGCAGCACTCCCACCCAGAATTGGAACGTTGCCACCCACGACACTTTCAAGTCCTGCAAGAATTTCCTCTTCGCAACCTGGCGATGCCGAAAGCCAAATCAGATCTGGCGCCTCACCCGGCCTGTTTGCGGCCATAAGAGCCTCGGAAACCGCGCGCTCGGCAGCTTGGCGTGGCTTTCCGTTTATCTCTGAAAGTGAAGACCCATAGTCGCCGTCTTCGTCCCAGATTGCAAAAGCACCAATACCGTTCTCAATTTTGGGACCTTCGTTGCCCATCACGCCCAAGCAAGACGTCGCGCCATGGAGTGCCACCGTGTCCGGAACCACTTTTCTCAGTTGAGCTTCGAGCGTAGCGACGCTCAAATGCAGCGCCAAGAAATCTGGTGGGCTCTCGGCACCTTCGAGCCAATTGGAAAAATCTTGGGCACCAGTTCCGGCGTCTGTGAGATTCGCTGTGTAGACTTCGATCTTCATGTAAATTCCTCTCACGCGCGGATTAGTTGAGATGGCCATCCGGTGCAAAGGGGCATCCGTATGGCTAGACTATCCGAAAGTATAGGCCGGCCTCGACTTTCGACGTAAATATCTGAAATAAGATACTTTTTCCGAGCCTTCTGAGGCCGAACTCTGCCCGTCCGCGACGTCGAAATCAAACTGATGATTGATCATTAACAGCCTCAATCGAAACGCGAGGTTTGAAAAATGATCAGTACTCTCTCACTTTTTGGATTGCCCTTGGTGGATGCAAACCGTTCATCAGCAATCGCGGCTATGCTCGACCGGTCCGGTAAGACGACAGTGGCTTTCCTTAACGCTCACTGTGTGAATAGCGCCGCTCGGGACAAAACATATAAGCGGGCACTACGTGCCGCCGACTTCTTGCTACCTGACGGTTCAGGAATTTCGCTTGCTGCCAAATTCATTGGAAAGAAATTCACCGAGAACCTGAATGGGACTGACTTGTGCCGGCCACTTTGTGAAGAGGCCGCGCGTCGGGGCCTTTCGGTATTCCTTCTCGGAGCAAAGCCCGGCGTTGCGGAGAAAGCTGCGCGTAACATGATGTCGAAAGTACGCGGTCTGAAAATTGCGGGTGCGCGAGACGGCTTCTTTAGTGACCGGGATTCCGACGATGTTGTTCGTCAGATCAACGAAAGTGGTGCCGATATTGTGATGGTCGCGATGGGTGTACCGCTGCAGGATGTCTGGGTCTTCAGACACCGCCGGCGCATTAACGCCCAACTTGTGATGGGCGTCGGAGCCCTTTTCGACTTCGAAGCAGGTTGTGTTTCTCGCGCTCCAAAAATTTTTAGAAAGCGTGGTCTTGAATGGACATGGCGTCTGGCAATTGAGCCGCGTCGCATGGCTTCGCGGTATCTCATAGGCAACCCGATGTTTATCGGGCGCGCCCTCTTCAATGCGATGCGTGTATCAAGCGACAAAGCTAGCGCCATGCCTTTGCCGAAGCGTATTCTTGACATGGCAGTTGCTGGTTCGGCGCTACTCGCGCTTGCACCCGTCCTTTTTGCATCGGCAATCGCAGTCAAAGCGACAAGCCGTGGTCCGATCCTCTTCCGTCAAACCCGCATTGGATTGAACGGCGAAAAATTCGAGATGCTGAAGTTCCGCTCTATGCACGTCGACGCGGAAGCACGTCGCGCCTCGCTTCTCTCAGAAAGCGAACGCGAAGGCATTTGTTTTAAGATGCAAAAGGACCCACGTCTGACTGTGATTGGCGGGTTCATTCGGCGCTTCTCGATCGACGAACTTCCTCAGCTATGGAACGTCGTGCGCGGCGATATGTCGATTGTGGGACCGCGCCCTGCCCTTCCCGAGGAAGTAGCCGCTTATCCAACAAGCGCGCTTCGACGACTGTCCGGCGTGCCTGGGATTACAGGCATCTGGCAGGTCTCTGGGCGCGCCGAAGTTGGCTTTGAACGGATGGTCGCAATGGACGTCGCCTATCTGCGCTCAAAATCAATCCTGCTCGACGTGCTGCTAATCGGTTTGACGGCCCGCGCCGTCATCTCCGGACGCGGCGCATACTAACCACCACTTAAAGGAACAAACTCATGACTAAATTCTCCACGATCGCCCTCTTTAACAGAATTCAATCGTTTGATTGGGTAGTACTGACAGCGGCTCTCATCATGCTCGGCGTATCGATTGGCGCCGCGACAGGTCCAGCAGCGGCGAATACGAAAACCGTCAGTTTCTCTTTGTCCGCTTCCAACAGCTCTTTCGACTAACCACTTTTTGCCAAGTAAGGATGTTTCCAATGACAAATCTGAAAACCGCAGTCTTCCCTGTCGCTGGCCTCGGAACCCGTTTCCTACCTGTAACGAAATCCGTTCCTAAAGAACTTCTGCCTGTCCATAACCGCCCATTGATCGAGTACGCCGTGGATGAAGCTCGAGCCGCAGGGATCGAAAAGTTTGTCTTTGTAAACTCTCGCTCAAAGAAATCTCTTGAGGATCATTTTCGTGATGCGCCAGCACTCGAAGAAGAGCTTGCTGCCAAAGGGAAAACTGGCGCCCTGAACAAAATCCGTGAACCTATTCTCGGAGATGCGCTAAGCGTTGTTTATCAGGAACAGCCCCTTGGATTGGGCCACGCGGTTCTTTGCGCAAAAGAGATCGTAGGCGACGACGCCTTCGCAGTTCTGCTTCCCGACGACTTCCTGATGTGTGACCGCCCCTGTCTCAAGCAAATGGTTGACGCTTGGCGTTTTTCCCGGGGCAATATGGTTGCGACGGTTGATGTCGGCATGGAGGCCATCTCGTCGTATGGCTGCCTCGATGTCTCAAAGGCGTCCGGGCGGTTGCTTACCGCACGCGGCATGGTGGAGAAACCGAAGGCTTCTGAAGCCCCTTCAACGCATGCTGTCATTGGTCGTTACATCCTTCAGGGTTCTGTCATGAAGGCCCTAGAGAAGACCACTCCAGGAGCCGGGGGTGAGATTCAATTGACGGACGCAATAGCAATGGACTCGGTTTCATCAAAACTCTTCGGGTTTGAGTTCGCCGGGCAAAGATTTGATTGCGGACAGCCTGCCGGATTTGCCGAGGCGACGATGAAAATGGCAGCCTTGGCGCAATCTTCCATGAAGAAAGCTGCCTAATAAGCGGCCGATATCATGACGCTGGAAAGCAACGCGTATACGCGCAGCCAAGCCGCTTCATCAGCTTCTGAGAACTCTTCCCCGAGGCCCTGTCGCAAAGTTTCGATGAGGGCCTCGCCGACTGCCGGATAATGTTCAGGCGCCACATCGTAGCGAACATGCCGGATTGCAAGGTTTTGCGCTGCGGGAACAAGTGTGTCCTGGTCGTCCAGATGGTCGACGATCCAGTTCAAAGTCTGAAGCAATTTCCGCGCTTGATCATCAATCACGTCCGGGAACATCGCGCGAGCCTCGGGAGCGAACTTGAAAAGGTTACTGTAGAAGATCCGCCCCACAAGTTCGCCCGAGGCGGCGGCTTTTGCCCATGTACGCCGTATCCGCGCCACGTCGTTCATTTCAACGGATGGTTCGCTCAACGTTTCATTCCTCTTCTTTCAGGGGCGTAGACCCCATCACGCGGAAATGGTCAACAATTCCGTGCGCAGAGATCTTTTGCCTTTGCGCGCTTCTGAGCGACTGCATGATCCACTTTGCACCGTGCGACCGCCTTCGGAACGAGCCCCTGGAACTTGGGGCAAACTTCGCTTCGTTAATCTGCAGTTTTGTTGATTTGCGCTATGTTGTGGACCTCACCGTGATCCGCAATTCAGTGCGCGCGCTGCGGGATTTCCGGTGCCATACCTCCTTTTGGGGTGCAGAGGTGGCAACGGCCGAATGATCAGTCGCATGCCACCGGGTTGCGATCATGCCGACCTTCTGCTTGCGCGCTGCTCTCGCACAATTTTCACGTTTTCTTAGGCATCAACTCGATCACGGCGGCGCTGACGATGAACAACGCACCGATAAACTCGCGCCAACCAAAAACTTCATTGGCGAATAGCGCGGCGGAAAACAGACCGACAACGACTTCGCTCATTAATAGAAGGCCAACCCGGGCCGGAGAAAGAAGTGTTGCCGGCCAAACCGTTAGAAACAACATCGGTACGACAAAGACCGCCGAAAGGGCGACAAGTCCCGCGGAACGCCCGAACACCAACTGGCTTGGCACATCCTGACCCAATTGGATTTCCAACATGAGAGCAATGGCGCCAACAACCAAGGCTCCCAGCAGAAATGCGAACACTTGTCCGGGAATTGGAATGCGGCCTGCCCGATACAAACCCAACGAGCCCAACGCCCAGACCATACCGGATGCAAGTGCAAGCCAGTCCCCGGCGTTCCGGGGATTAGGGAAACCATGGCCGTCGCCAAGGACCACAAATAATCCTCCAAGGCCGCAGACCAACCCCAATACCCGTGAAGTATCCAGCCGCTCTGACAGGAAGAAGAGACCCAAGAGCGTTCCCCAAATCGGCGTCAGGTAAAACAACAGGATCGAGCGGACGACGTCTGTGTAAACGAGACTGGTGGTGTACAGGCTAAAGGCTGCCCCCGTGAACATGCCGCTGAAGATCAGCTGACGCCAATGGGAGAGAAGTAGTCCGCGAATACGCCAAAGAAATGGAGCGACTCCAATCAAGGCAGCGATGTACATCACGACGCCCGGCCAGGACCCCGTTAGTCCGAGGTCCGCAAAAAACCGCACCGGGATCCAGTACAGGCCCCACATGGCCCCGCCGACGAGCAGCGCTACACCGGCCGCAAGATCGGATTGGAACCTACTAAAAGGGTTACCCATTCAAGACGCCTTTCGGGATTAACTATCCCCGCCTACCTCAAGGGGATTGAATTTTCGACTCCCATCTTAAGCATTATCCACAAGGTCACTTCAGAGTTTGTGGACGAGCAATGGTGCGTCTGCAAAGAATGTCCTTGAGCCGACAGCTAAACCAACAACCGGCCAAAATTGGGAGATCCAAAATGAAGTCCAGAACCAAGGTCGTTGTCATTGGCGGCGGGATCGCGGGGTGCTCGACGCTTTATCATCTGACGCAAGAGGGCTGGAGCGATGTGGTTCTGGTTGAACGCGACGAACTCACGTCGGGCACAACCTGGCATTCGGCTGCGCAGGTCACAAACTTTGGAATGAACCAGACGATGATTGGCCTGAAATCCCACTCAATAGCACTCTACAAAAAACTTCGCGACGATCCGGAGTACCCGGTGGGTTACCATCATGGTGATGGCGGCATCCGGCTTGCCAACACTGAAGCGCAAATGCAGGGCTATCGGCATTTTGCTTCGATGGCGCGCGGGATGGGAGTGACATACGAGGTCATTGACGCCGAAGAGTGCGCACGGCGACATCCCTTGATTTCCACTGACAACCTTGTGGGCGGGCTCTGGGACGGAGAAGATGGAGATATTGATCCCGCGCAATTGTGTCAGGCGCTGGCTTTCCATGCGCGCAAAGCAGGTGCTGAAGTCTATCGGCACACAGCGGTAACAGGTCTTACGCAGCGCAAGGACGACACTTGGACGGTCCACACGGATAAAGGTGATATCGACTGCGACGTTGTGGTCAACGCCTGCGGTTACCGGGTGAACGAAGTGGGCGCCATGATGGGCGTGCTCCATCCAGTAGCCTCGATGGAG
>CAYPVG010000211.1:0-2756 GCA_964414085.1 uncultured Boseongicola sp.
GCCGACAATGCACTGACGCGGCTTGGCGTGGATGGTTTGGGCCTTGATTGCGCGGATCGGCGGTATCTTGGGCTGGGCGCCGGGAATTATGGCGGGGCGGCCGTTGGCGGCGGGACAGGATCGGGGGCGCTGTCGGAGAGCCGGGATGCGATTGAAGAGGTGATCGAACCTTACCTTTTGCAGCAGGGGCTTATTCAGCGGACGCCACGTGGGCGGACATTGGCGGCAAAGGCCTGGGCGCATTTGGGGCTGGCCGCTCCGAAGTCGCCGGGGCAGGGTGATTTGTTCTGAGGCTGGATCCCTCCGCATTGCTGGGGTAGGTCCGCGGTCATGGACGCGATCGACGTAGAAAAGATGTTCACACGCTCGGATGGGACGTATTTGTTTGCGCGCTGGACGCGGCCGATTGCGCCTATTGTGTTCGGGGTCGAGGATCAGACGCTTTCCGTCATCAAGGGTGCGGTCGAAGCAGTTGTCGCTATGGCGGGTCATAAGATGACGGAGACGGATCCGGAGCTTGGCGCGAACCTATTGTTCTTCTTCTTCCGGGACTGGGATGAGCTATTGGAGACGCCCGATCTGGACCGTCTCGTGCCAGATCTGGCGCCGCTTGTGGGTCGGTTGAAAGAGGCAGACGCGAACCAGTATCGGTTGTTCCGGTTTGAGCCGGATGGGGCGATCAAAGCGGCGTTTGTATTCGTGAGAATGGACGGTGAGATGTCTAAAGTGCCAGCAGAAGACTTGGCATTGGCGCAGGTGACTCAGACGATTGTGCTGTGGTCAGACATGGCGTTTCGCGAGAAGGGACCATTGGGTCAAGTTGGCGAGAAAGTGGTTTTACGCCCAGATATCGCGGCAGTCATACGGGCAGCTTACGATCCCGTGATGCCTGCTGTGGCGGATGACGCGAGCCATGCGATGCGGCTGGCGGCGCGGGCGGCGCGGGATTTGCCGGTATAGGAGTGCGTGATGGAGCATCGGCTGACAGTGCGCGTGTATTACGAAGATACGGACCTTGCCGGGATCGTGTACTACGCAAACTACCTCAAGTTCATCGAGCGGGCGCGGACGGAGTATGTGCGGGCGGTTGGGATCGATCAGGCGCGGTTGAAGGCTGATGAGGGCATTGTCTTCGCCGTCAGGCGGGTCGAAGCGGATTACATCAAGCCTGCAGAGTTCGATGACGTGCTTGAGGTGGTCACTACAGTGGAAGGCGCGACGCCCGCGCGGTTGGTGATGCGGCAGGTGGTGGAGCGTGATGGGGACGTGTTGTTTGAAGCGCTGGTGACACTTGTCGCGCTGTCCGAGACCGGGCGCCCCGCACGGCTTCCGGCGGAAATACGCCAAGCGCTGACCTGAGGCGTTGGAACGCAGCGTCTGTTCACGCGTTCTTGTTGGTAATTCCAACGAGCTTCAGGTATCTTTCCAAGAAATAAGTGGCCCGGGACGTCAAAGAACAAGGGTCGGCAGAAGAGAGCAGAGGCATGGAGCAGGAAGCCATCGCGCTTGCGCAGCACGCGGATTTTTCGATGTGGGCGCTGTTTGCGCGCGCATCCCTTACGGTCAAGCTGGTAATGATCGCGCTGATCGGAGCGTCGGTCTGGGCTTGGGCGATCATTTACTCTCGTCATAAGGACTATCGCGCAGCACGGGCTGAGGCGCTGACCTTTGAGGAGTCGTTCTGGTCAGGCGAACCTTTAGATCAGCTGTTCGATCAGATCGGGCCCAACCCTTCCGGGCGGTCTGAGCGCATATTTGCAGCTGGGATGACTGAGTGGCGTCGGTCGCATCGAGAGTCTGGTGCGATGATTGGCGGCGCACAGGTGCGGATCGACCGCTCGATGGATGTTGCGATCCAGAAAGAAAGCGAAGACTTGCAGTCCGGCTTGCCGGTTTTGGCGACGGTAGGATCCACTGCACCGTTTGTCGGACTGTTCGGAACGGTCTGGGGCATCATGGTTGCGTTCATTGAGATCGGGCAGAGCCAATCGACGTCGCTTGCTGTTGTGGCTCCGGGTATTGCGGAAGCGCTGTTGGCCACAGGTCTTGGACTTGCGGCCGCCATTCCGGCGGTAATCTTCTACAACAAGCTGTCGACGGACGCAGACAAGATCATCGCGGGCTATGAAGCCTTTGCAGATGAGTTCGCGACGATCCTGAGCCGCCAGATGGACGCGTCCTAAAATGGGCGCGGGCGTTATTGAGAGCGGTGGAGGGTCGCGCAGGCGCGGGCGGCGTCGGCGTTCCCGGCCTATGTCCGAGATCAACGTTACGCCGTTTGTGGACGTAATGCTTGTGCTCTTGATTATTTTCATGGTCGCCGCGCCTTTGCAGGTGGTCGGCGTGCCGATTGAGATGCCGCGCACCGCCGCGCAATCCCTGCCTACGGAGCAGGAAGAGCCGCTTACAATCACGCTGGCGGCCGAAGGTCAGGTGCTTATCCAGACGACTGAAGTGGCCGAAGGCGAGATCATAGGACGCTTGCAGGCGATCTTGACGGAGCGGACGTCGGACCGGGTGTTTTTGCGAGCTGATGGCGCAGTGCCGTACGCGCGTGTTGCGGTCGTGATGGGCGCGATGAATGCTGCCGGGATCACGAATATCGGTTTGGTGACAGACGACGGTGGGCCACGGCTGACCGGGCAGGGCGAGTGAGGCGGCCTTGCGCACTGGCTGGTATATCTCGGGCGCGGGACACTTCGCGCTTGTGTTGTTTATCCTGTTTGGCGGGCTTTTTGCCCGTGATCGTATCCCGG
>CAYPVG010000212.1:0-3695 GCA_964414085.1 uncultured Boseongicola sp.
GCAGAAGCGGCATAAAGATCGTGAACTGACCAAACCTCACACCGTGTTTGCGCAGCGCTGCGCGCGCGTCCTGATCCAGCGACTTAACTTCGTCGGCCACGTCGCGTCGGTCGACAACACCCATTGCCTCGACCATGCGGAAGCCAAAGCCGCGCGCAAGGCCGGTCAGGGTTTCATCACGCTGAATGTTCAAGAGCGGTTCAAACAGCGCGGCAACCTTGCGATCAATAAAGTGTTGCAGTCGACGCTGGACCTTCTCGGCAACATCGGTGCCGGCTTCATCATCAACAAAAGCCTGCACACGGGGCTTCATCGAGTCATCTCCGGCGACGAGTTTGCCCACAGCGTGCTCGCCCCACATGAGGCCGCCCTGTTCTGTGAAATCCATCTCGGTATCCGGTGCATTATAGAAGCGGTCCGCACGGAGGTGGAATTCGGGCTGCAGGGCCTGAATGGCTGCAGAACGGACGGTTTTAGCTTCGTCCCCCGTTGCGCTGGCATCCTGGTGGAAGCGGAATCCTTCTATACGACCGACGAATTGATCTTCGACCGTGACTTCACCTTTATCGTTTACTTTGGCCACCAGGCCCTCCTTCTGCTTCAATCGCCGGAGCAAGACAGACGTCCGCCGATCGACAAATCTTTGGGTCAGAGCCTCGTGCAATGCATCTGACAGGCGGTCTTCTACAGCGCGCGTGGCGTCACGCCAATGACTTTCGTCACGGCACCAACCACGGCGTTGCGCGACATAGGTCCATGTGCGGATAAACGCGAGCCTTTTGGAAAGCGTATCAATGTCGCCGTCGGTGCGATCGATCCGTTTGATTTGGCGCGCGAGCCAGTCGTCAGGCACGCGACCGTGTTCGTGGAGAAAGCCAAAGAGCCGCTCAAGGAGCTGGGCGTGTTCCTGATGGCTGATGCCGCGGAAGTCTGGAACGCGGCAAACATCCCATAGGAGTTTGACGGAGGAGCCGTCGCTGGCGCGTGCTTGCACTTCGGCGACCTCTGAAAGGGCTTTGAGAGCCATGAGATCGTCGGCCTCGCGGGCACGGACGAGATGTTCATTGTCAGAGGTGAGTTCCAGGGACTGGATCAGACGCGCTACGCTGCCAAACTCAAGCGCCTCGTTACGCCATTGTAGCTTCTTGATTGGTGTGAATCGGTGCGACGTGATGGCGTCGACCACCGGATCAGCGAGCGTTGGTGCTTCGCCAGTAACCCCGAAGGTGCCCGGCGCCATATAGCGCCCAGCACGGCCAGCGATCTGGGCAAGCTCATTCGGTTGCAGATCGCGCATGCGCCGGCCGTCGAACTTGCGCAACCCCGAAAAAGCGACATGCGTGATGTCGAGGTTAAGACCCATCCCGATGGCATCGGTGGCAACGAGGTAATCGACATCACCGTTTTGGTACATCTCGACCTGTGCGTTGCGGGTGCGCGGGCTGAGCGCGCCCATGACAACCGCGGCGCCACCTTTCTGACGGCGGAGCAATTCTGCAATCGCATATACGTTGTCGACCGAGAAGCCGACAACGGCTGCGCGGGCGGGCATTCGGCTGATCTTCTTGGAACCGGTGTATGTCAGCTCGGAAAACCGCTCACGTCGCGTGAACTGCGCGCGCGGTTCCAGAGCAGCGATAGTGCCGCGCATGGTGTCGCTGCCCATGAAGAGTGTTTCATGGAGGCCGCGGGCGCGCAGAAGGCGATCCGTAAACACATGGCCGCGCTCGGGGTCAGCGCAGAGCTGGATCTCGTCGACGGCCAGGAAATCCACACCCATGCCTTCTGGCATCGCCTCGACTGTGCAGACCCAATACTGTGTTCGCTCCGGAACGATACGTTCTTCGCCAGTAACCAGAGCGACAACGGAGGGCCCCCGGATGGCAACAATGCGGTCATAGACTTCACGGGCAAGAAGTCTAAGCGGCAGGCCGATAATTCCGGTACGATGGCCAAGCATACGCTCGATCGCGTAGTGGGTCTTGCCGGTATTGGTTGGGCCGAGAACCGCGACAATGCGGCCTTGGGTTTGGGACATGAGGGCTAAGGACTGTGATTCAACGCATTTTTCAAGTTCAAGCGACTAAAGCGGATCAATCAGATGGGAGCAAGGCAGTCTGTTAACCAAAAGCAGACAATAAAATTCACTTTTCGTTAGCCACGACCTATTTCAGCCTTAATGCTCGGTTAACGTGAGCATGTTCGTAAGTGTTTTGTTTTGTGTAACGAGTTGAGTGAGATCCCTATGGCATGTGGTTTTCGTCACTGTAAGGGGAAGTCAGAGTGTCTATTAAGACGGACCTCTCCCTGCCCTGAATATGAATCCTCCCAGCAATTAATGGAAATTAGTCGTACGCGAAGCCGGATGACTTCCTATTCCCGTCGCGGTTTTGTTGATGTGGATGCACTGGTCGGTGCCGAACAGGGAGAGACCGCGCGCAGACAGTCGCGTATGAGCTGAACAATCAGACGGCTTCAGCTTTCAGGGTCAGATAGCAACGCTTCCAATACAGCGTAAGCACTTTCGCTATTCCATTCGGCATCGCCACGCATCCGCGCTATCTCATTTCCGTCGGGATCAAGAATCAGCGTTATCGGTAAGCCAAGAACGCCCATATCGCGTGCGAGAGATGACCGAGGATCCAGATACTTCTGCAAGTTCTCGACGCCAATCTCGTCAAAAAACCGATCAATGGCGGGTTGCGGATTTCGGCCCGTGGCAATCGTGACGACTTCAAAGGTGTCGCCACCAAGATTGGCTTGAAGCTCAGAGAGCATCGGCATTTCCTTGCGGCAGGGCGCACACCACGTTGCCCAGAAATTAACCAGCACGTGCTTGCCTTGGAAATCTGCCAAAGCAAAGGTGCTTCCACTTGGATCAGTGAAGGTTTCGCCTGACACGCTCTTGGCTTCGGAGAAGATCAACTTCTTCATCGTGCCTTCGCGCGCCGCTTCAGCCGCCGCGATATCTGCGTTGGCGGCGTTTGCACCAAGAGCAAGGGCCGTATAAAGGACGGCAAAGATGTAACGCATGGGTCCCTCCGAAGGACAAAAACCAATGACCGACAACGCAAATACGATGTGGGGCGGCCGCTTTGCCGCTGGACCAGACGCGATTATGGAGGCGATCAATGCCTCGATCGGGTTCGATCAACGACTGGCAGCCCAAGACATCGAAGGCTCGCGCGCCCATGCCGCCATGTTGGCAGCGACAGGCATCATTGAAACTAGCGATGCAGAAGCCATCCGGGAAGGTCTCCTCACGGTCTTGTCAGAGATTGAAGCAGGGACGTTTCAGTTTTCGACAGCGCTTGAAGATATTCACATGAACGTCGAGGCGCGTTTGAAGGAAGTCATTGGTGAGCCGGCAGGGCGTTTGCACACCGGGCGCAGCCGAAATGACCAGGTGGCGCTCGATTTTCGGATGTGGGTGCGAGATCAGTGCGACGCAGCGATTGCGGGCATTGAAGCGCTTCAGAAAGCCTTGTTAGGCCAGGCGGAAGTGGGTGCGGACTGGGTGATGCCCGGGTTCACGCATTTGCAGACAGCACAGCCCGTAACGTGGGGCCATCACATGATGGCTTATGTCGAGATGTTGGGCCGTGATGCATCGCGTTTTGCCGATGCACGGGCGCGGATGAACGAGTCGCCCTTAGGTGCTGCAGCGCTAGCGGGTACATCCTTCCCGATTGATC
>CAYPVG010000213.1:0-3375 GCA_964414085.1 uncultured Boseongicola sp.
ATCGACGCGATTGGGATTTGGTGAGCCGTCGGGCAGCAACTCCGCCCCCAATGGATTCCAGAAGGCAGTCGCTTCAATCCCCAGAGGCACCGCACTCAGCATCGTATTCTGCTCGCGCTGGCGGAAAAATTCGCTGCGATAGAACGAACCCTCAAAGTAAAGCTCGGCGGAATCGCTCAGCTCATAGCTGAACAACGCTTGGATATTGTAGCGATCCTTCTCCGAATAGAGTTGGCGGTCGCCTGACAGATCGTACCGGATTGCTCGGTCAATGGTACCGCCATTGTCGGCGCAAATGCCATTGCCCAGATCTATGAATCGTCCGTCGCTAGGCTGCCCTGATGCGCCGAAAAGCGAACATGGTTGCAAGTGGAAATCGTCATCGCGCAAAACAGTGGTATTTGATGAAGTTGCGCTTGAGCCCTGGATATCAAACGCGCCCCATGGCGAGTTGATTGAGCGGTTGTCAAACTGAGTGTCGCCTTCGAAAGCGGTGCCTTCAAGGAAAGGTCGAAGATCACTGCTTCGCGAATAATCTCGCGCGCCGGCGGACAGCCCATTCTCATGGAAATAGTGCGCGTTGATTGTCAGATTGCCGCGGCCGTCCGCAAAATCAAATCCGAAACCGCCAGTCAAAGCAAAGCTATACAGACCTGTTCCGTCAGACGCGCGATAATTGGCTTGCAAGAAGCCGCCATCACGACCGCCGCGCAAGATTGTGTTCACCACACCCGCCACAGCGTCAGCGCCGTAAACTGCCGATGCGCCATCTCGGAGCACCTCCACACGACGGATTGAGCCAGGCACGATTGTATTAGTGTCTGGCGATACGACCGGCACAAACAGCTCAGTCTGGAAACCCGGGTTGAGGACCATTCGGCGACCATTGATCAGCATCAAAGTGTTGCCAGTGCCAAGTCCGCGCAAGTTGATCGACGCAATGTCGCCGCGTGCACCGTTCACACCGCCAGCCGTGCTTTGTTCGTTGAAGTTAACTGAGCCTGCCTGCGGGATCGCGCGAAAGAGCTCGTCGCCTGAGGCTGGATCGACCGCGTCGATCAATTCTTCGCCCACAACAGTAACCGGCAAAACGTCATCAACCTGTGCACCCTGAATGCTGGTGCCAGTCACAATGATTTCTGGCGGCTGTTCGCCGGCTCCGTTTCCTGCGATCGAATCGCTGGCGCCGGCCGAGGCATCCTGCGCCAAGGCAGGCTGTACGCTGAGTGCAGTAAATGCGGTTCCGCACAGAAGTGCAGCGAAATTGCGTGACGAAAACTTCATTGGTTTCTCCCTCAATGTGCTTCGCAATCAGCCCCAGCGAAAACACAAGATGAGATACTTAGTGCAGATTTTTGCACCGCTGGCAATCGACATCAGCAATCAAATTGGTACGCGGATATAGCGTTGGGCTATAGGGTACGCGTTTGCATCGACTTGATCCCACTCTTCAACGCTTTAGTGGTCTCTTTCGCCTGTCGCATAGCGCGATCAATCAGAGACTTCTCCGGATGATCATTCAATGCGCCAACAAACAGAGGGAAATGCGGAAAATCTGGCAGGGGATAGCGGTGCAGCCCACTCGCTAGATGAGAATATGCTGTAAACTCATCTGTGATCGCTATACCAATTCGTTTGCGCACCAATGACAATGCCACATGATAGGTGTGAGCCGACACTTTTTCTTGAGGCCTAAGCCCGCGTTCTCGCAGCGCGTCACTAACCAACCGCCCAAGCGGTCCACTGTCACGCATGCTGATAAACGGTGCACCTTCAATGACGGACATGTCCAATTGCGCAGGCCCTTGAGCCAAGCTCTCGCTAGATACGAGAACCATCTCCCCCGTTCCGATTGACTCGGCGCGCACACGCTCATCCTCGATTTGCTCAAAACCAATCGTCAAATCGACTTGCTTTTCGATCAACGCAGAACGCAAATCTAATGAGTGCAGTGTTGTAAACTCGAATGTGGCGTCACCGTCTTCTTCCAGCATTCGCGCTACCAGTTCCGGTCCAAGCGAAAGACTCAAAGAGGGCAAAACGCCAAGTCGCAAATGACCGCCGCGGCGGTTGCCGATGTTTTCAAGCGAACGGTTGAAAGTGGCGAGCCGGCCATAGATATCCTCAACCTCCGCGAAGAGTTCATGCGCTGCTGTCGTCGGTACCAACCTACCCTTGTGCCGCAAGAACAAGTTCACGCCTAACTGGTCTTCGGCGTGGCGCAGAACTTTGCTGACAGAAGGTTGCGAGACACTCAGATCTCGGGCTGCGCCACTGATCGAGCCCGCTTTGTAAACGTGATAGAAGATCTCGATCTGGCGTAAGCGCATGCTGCTTTGTGCACAGCATTCATGTGCAAATTCAAGTGAGATCAATTCCACTCAAGAGTTCTCGGCGACACCCGTCCTTCTCAGATTGTGTTGAAGGCAGATTTAGTGCCGGGATGTGCTACCAGTTTCGCGGATGCGCGAACTTTGCTGACTGGCCTTCTTTCTTATCGCAAATGCGCAAGACCAAGTGGCGGTGCGGGCAGTCCAAGGCAAAGTGGTCTTCTCGTCTGGAGCTGGATCATTCCTACAATCAAGGTGCCCTCGTTCTATCGCACCGACGATAGCAATGGCTTGTAGTTCAAGAAGGCCTCGATATTTTCCTGGGCCAGCTGCGCTTGTTTGAAGAGAGTTTCGTAGGTCGATCCGCCCTGATGCGGGGTCAAAATTACGTTGGGTACGTTCTTCCAATGCTCGGAATTGGTCGGCTCCGGGTCAAACACATCGAGCCCGGCTCCGCCTAGGTGACCAAACTTCAAGGCTGCAACCAGAGCTGCTTCATCTACCACGCTCCCACGCGACACATTGACCAGAACACCATCGCTGCCGAGCGCATGCAAGATTGTCGCATCGATCATCTTGTTGGTCGAAGCATCGGGCCTACAACAGACAATGAGGCCACGTGATTGTTCGGCCAGTTCCTTGAGCGATGGCACATAAGGATAGGCGATATCGCTCTTTGCGCGCGGCCCCCACCATTTGATCTCAAACCCAAACGGCTCGAGCCGCTTAGCCGCTTCCTCGCCGATTGATCCCATGCCAACAATTCCGACCGTCATACCGCGAAGAGAATGGCGTAGTGGGCCGGCCTTGGCGACCCACTGATCGGTCATGATGTAGTTGTGGCTTGCCGGGATTCGCAGCAGCAGCGAGGCCAGCATCGTTACTGCCAAATCGGCCACGTCGCCCGAATTGAGACCTGGCGCATTGGTCACCGGGATCCCGCGGGCCGCACAAGCATCGAGGTCAATATTGCTGAAACCGGCCGAGATCGAAGCGACCATTTTCAGATTGGGAAATTGATCGAGCGCCGCTTTGTCGAGCTTCT
>CAYPVG010000214.1:0-5434 GCA_964414085.1 uncultured Boseongicola sp.
GAACCTGTTTGGTATACTCGAGCACGACGTCCTTGTTGGCCTCACTATCGCCGGACAGATCCACTTCTGTTTCGCCGCCCACCATGTCCTGGCCGGAAACGGCGTTCGCCTTGTAGGGCGCGATTGTGTCCCAGTGTTCGAGGATAAGGCCGTTCGGGTCGGTATAGAACATGTCCATTGTCACCCACTGCGCGGCGCCCTCGTTCAAGGACTGGTAGGCATGGCAAAAGACCCAGCGATCATCTTCAAAAATGCGGATAATATCGATGTCTCGGTGCGGATTTCGTTCCACGAAGGGTTCAAAAAACTCCAAGAATCCTTCTGCTCCATTGCCGACACCTGTTGAATGTTGGGTGTAACGATGGCCGGTGTACTTTGTGACAGCCTCGCGGGCATTTCCGCCAGCAATCCCTTCCAGATAGATGCGACGGACGTTGTCCAATCCCTGTCCCATGACATTCCTCCTTGATGTGGCGCGGCCCGGATCTTTCCTGGGCCGCGCTTTGGTTCTAGCGACCGTGGTAGGCTTGGCTCACTGCGAAACTGTCTTCGAACCAATTCCAAAGTACAACCTGACCGCCCCTCACTTTGGCACGGAGCGCGAAGGTGAACTCTCCGATCTGCTGACCAGAGTTTGTCGTTGTGCCGTTCATCCGGCCAAAGACAGCGACTGTGTCGCCTGATGCAAAGGCATCTTCGTTTTCCCACATGGTCACCTGAAGGTTTGATGAGAACACGCCAAGAAACTTGAAGATGTTTTCTTTCCCAACGGTTTCGCCGATCCAAGGCAGATTTGCATCGCCTTCGTTGTGCCAAACCATGTCGTCGGCCATCAGATTGTTCATTGTCGCCATATCACCGCTGCCCATGGCGCCCATAAAGGCCAAGACGGTGTCGAATGAAGCTTGGCTCGTTGCGTCCATTTCCTGTGCTCCTGCTTGTGTTGCGAGTATCGTCGCGAGCGCCCCCGCGAGTGTGGTTCTCAGAAAGGCTCTTCTTTGCATGTGTGCCTCCTGACTACTTGCCGGAAAGCTGCTGCAGTGCAGTCGCCCAGTCCTCGACGTGATAGGTGCGGGCGATTTTGCCGTCTTCTAGCTCGTGGATGTCGATTGCCAGAATGTCGAAGCTGCGGCCTTCACCATCAACGCCAAAGAATGGCGCGACTGGGGTTCCAGTTGCGCGGCTGCGGACGGTGATGACATTTCCGTCCTGGTGCATGGCTTGAACCGCCCAATCGAGGTCGGGCATCAATTGGGCAAATCCACCCATTTGGCCAAGAAAGGCATCGCGCGTTTTGTTGTCGCCAGTGTAGTTGCCGATGCTTTCCCAGTTCTCGAGCGTCACGTCTTTGAAGTCTTCGGCGAGCTCGGACGAGCCCGGATTGCTCAGCAGTTCGTAGAACACTGCAACCGAGGTCTTATCATCAGCGGCAGCTGTGGTTGCCGCCGCGATTAGTGTGGCCGTGGCTGCGGTTGTCATGAGTTTCTGAATGGTCATTTTCGTATCCTTTTCAATTCGTTTCGGCCCGGATGCTGCGATGACTGCAGGCGTGCCGTGTGCCATACAAAGAACCTAAGTGCTGCCTGAATGTTCGAAAATTGCTTGATTTTGGATAATATTCATCCGAAAAACAGAACAATGATTGAGCACCTTAGGCATATGGCGGTATTTGCGCGTGTAGTGGACGAGGGGTCGTTTCGTGGTGCGGCCCACGCGCTTGGTTTTGCCCCGTCGCGTGCGTCAGAAACCGTGTCGGATCTGGAAGCGTTTCTAGGTGTGACACTTCTCAATCGAACGACGCGGAAGATCGCGCTCACGAGTGAGGGACGCATCTTCTATGAGCGCGCGGTCGAAATGGTGCGAAGTGCCGAAGCCGGTATGAATGACCTCAATGCACTCTCTATTGAGCCTGCCGGTGCATTGAGCGTTTCAATGCCTGCCTTTATGTCATCGTCCGGTCTTGCGCGTTGTATTGGAGAGTTTTCGCGACACCATCCGCACGTGTCTCTTTCCGTAAACTTTTCGGATCGTCCTGTAGGACTGATCGAAGCCGGATATGATGTGAACATACGCGTCGGCTGGCTGGACGACAGCTCTATGATGTCCAGAAAGCTCGGAGAAGAAAGCAGGGCATTGGTTGCCGGTGCGGGGTATGCTGCGGATAGACCCGAGCCTATGCGCCCTAAAGACGTCGAAAGTTGGGACTGGATTGGATACGATCAACGCCAAGATACCATTGAGTTTTTCTCGCCCAATGGTGCAGTGAGAAGGATCAAGGGCAGATCACGTCTGCGAGTAGACAGCGTCGATGCGCTTTATACCTATGCGGCGCAAAATCACGGCGTGACCGTAATGCCTGCCTACCTCGCACAAAGAGGAATTGACGACGGCACGTTGGTGCGGCTTTTGCCCGATTGGAGCTGTAAGCCTTTGGGTTTCTATGCTGTTTGGCCAGATAAATCGCGTCGGGAAAGCCTGGCACTGCTTTTTGTGAGGTTCCTAGCTGACAACTTCGAGTCCGCTGACTAGTCGTTTGCCCCCAAAGGCCAAATAGTCTCGCAAAACTAAACGCTCTTAGCTTCCTTAAGCCATCCCAGCGTCGCTTCTGTCGGGCCGTTTGGTTTGTATTCAGCCCCCAGGGGGGCGCTGTAGTCCAAATCGCTTATATATTTGAAAATATGAAAATAATTTACTTCGCCTTGCGATGGGTCGCCTCTTTCAGGGACGCCTGCAAACTGAATGTGACCGATGCGTGGTTGAAGTGACTTCAACCGATGAGACAGATCACCTTCCATCAATTGCACGTGGTAGCAATCGAACATTAGTTTCACGTTTGGCAATTCAAGTTCGTCGAGGGTCGCGACCGCCTGAGACGTTGTTTGCAGAAAGTATCCCGGCGCGTCGTAGTGGTTGAGTGGTTCGATCAGGATCGTTTTGGAACCGGCGTTGGCGGCGGCATACCTCAGGTTTTCAATGAAGCAGGCGTGGGCGTCTTTGCCTTGGGCAAAGCCCGCCATGACGTGGACCGCACCTGCACCAATTACATCGGCGTACTCAAACGCTTGGTCGATGGCGGCGCGCGCCTCGGCTTCTCGGCCGGGAAGGGCGGAAAGACCGTTCTCTCCGGGATTGCCCCGTATTGTGTTCAGACCGAGCATCGGGAGACCAGTCTCGATCAGGGCCGCTTTCGTGTCGACGCTGGGGGTCTCATAAGGCCAGTGACACTCAACTGCGTCAAACCCGGCGGCTTTGGCCGCTCGGATCGCGTCTGGCAGACTAAGTTCTGTCCAAAGGAAGCCAAGATTTGCAGAGAACCTCAATCTTCCCACTCCACATCAAACTTGGTTACCAAGTTTTGCACATCTTGAGGCGACAACGCATTCGGGGTCGTTCCGCGAAGGAGCATAGCAAGTCGCGCCGTATCTTCGAGTTCTTCGATTGCGTTGCAGGCCGCTTCTACATCTTTGCCCGCCACGACAGGCCCGTGATTGGCCAGCATGACCGCAGATCGCTTTCCCGCAAGCCCGCGTACAGCTTCGCCCATGGCCGGGTCTCCAGGCAAAAAGAACGGGAGGAGCTTCACTTTCCCAAGTTTCATGATGCTGTAGGGCGTGAGTGGTGGCAGAAAGTTATCTGGGTCGGCATCCGGCATCATCGACAAGGCGACCGAGTGACATGAATGCAAATGCACCACCGCGCCAGCTGTCGAGCGTGTGTCGTAAAACGCCGAATGCAAGGGCATTTCCTTGGTGGGCTTGTCGCCGTCAATAAGAACACCGTTCTCGTCGAACCGGGAGAGGCGGCCTGGGTCGAGTCGACCAAAGCTTGTGCCGGTGGGGGATACCAGCAATCCGCCGTCCTCAGTCCGGGCCGAGATGTTTCCGGTCGAGCCGCCGGTCAGCCCGCGGTCAAACATGGATTTTGCGAGCAGGCAGATAAGCTCTCGGAGTTTAGCTTCGTTCGTCATGATGCCGCCAGTACGCGCTGGGCGTCTTTGAAAAAGTCTTCGGCACCAA
The DNA here is from genome assembly GCA_964414085.1 of uncultured Boseongicola sp. GTDB lineage: Bacteria > Pseudomonadota > Alphaproteobacteria > Rhodobacterales > Rhodobacteraceae > Boseongicola. The sequence continues at coordinate 4,017 of CAYPVG010000214.1, forward strand.
AGTTCCCGGATTTGAGCGTCAACGCAATGTCGTGCCCGCCAGATTGGCAGAACGTCCAAGGCACACCGGGCGCGATTTCGTCACCGATATCGAGTTGGCTTACGTTCAGCGCTTTGGTCACCGCACCGGATGTTTCGCCACCCGCAACGACGAAGCGGCGTGCCCCAGCGTCCCGAGCAGCGATGGCAATGGTCGCCAAGGCGTCTTCGACCAGTTCGCCCGCACGCACCATGCCAAGTGCCGTTTGTGCCGCCTTCACGTCTTCTGGGGCAGCACTGGCGAAAACGAGCGGCGCTTGGTTCAGATCCTGCTCTGACAACCATGCAAGAGCCGCCGATGGACCGTTTTCCGCCAAGATAAACGGGTCCAGATGCAAGCATGGAGCACCGCTTGCCTTATAAGCTGCAACTTGGGCGCGGGTCATTTGTGAGCAGGAGCCTGATAGCAGGATGGTTTTGCCTTCAAGAGGCGGAACCGATACGCCGGGCGCGTCTGCGGCGAGCAGGCCCTCCCGGACGTAGATGTGGGGCAAGGGCATCGCAACCGCACTTCCGCCCGTCATCAGCTTCATTCCACGGCACGCCTCGGCAATGATCGAGAGATCGTCGTTTGCGACGGCGTCGACAACGACATGGGCAACGCCTTCGCTCTCCAACTCATTCAGGCGCGCCAAGAGCGCGTCGGGTCCTTGAGCAACCGTTAGCCGGTTTGCCAGACCAACCGGTTTGGTGACCTGTGGCTCCAAAAGGCGCATCAAGTTGCTGTCGCGCATTGGGGTGAGCGGATGGTCTTTCATCGGGCTCTCGGCAAGCGGCTGCTCGCCCACGAAAAGATTGCCCATGAAAATCGACCGTCCGTTTTCGGGAAACGCGGGGCAGTAGATGGTCTGCGACGCGCCGAGTGCATCCATCAGTGCCTCGGCGACAGGGCCTATATTGCCTTCTGCTGTGCTGTCGAAAGTGGAGCAATATTTCCAGAAAAAGCGTTGTGCTCCTGCCTTTTGCAGCCAGGTTAAGGCCGCCGTGGTTTCCGCGATTGCTTCCGAAACAGGTGCAGTCCTGGATTTTAATGCGATCACCTCAAAGGGCGCGGTGTTGCTTGGCGGTTCGTCGGGGACACCAATGCGCAAACTGACGCGCACACCCGATCGCGCCAGTAGCCCGGCGAGGTCGGTTGCCCCGGTGAAGTCGTCGGCAATGCAGCCTAATATCGTTGCCATAGGTCAGTCCTTCGCGGGCAATGTGAGGCCGGCGTTTCGGGCATACACCTTGGCCACGGCTGCATCGTCTTCTTGCCCAAGGCCCATTCCTGCGGCCGCGAGGTATTGCTGCATCGCGGCAGCTGTGATTGGCGCGCTGAACTTCGCAGACTTCGCGATGTCCAGCACAATGCCGAGATCCTTGGGCCAGATGTTGATT
>CAYPVG010000215.1:0-5275 GCA_964414085.1 uncultured Boseongicola sp.
GACAACACCCGCCGCATTGCAGGGTTCGACCCGGTTTATCAGATGGAAGGCATGCCGCTCCTCCACCTGCGCGCTCAACAGGACGACCCGAACCACCCGGGATGGGTCGAGTGGTTTCAGGCCTTCGGGCACCGTGAAAGCGGTCCTGACAGGGGCATCAATTATCCCAATGCCCGCCTTGCGCTGGACGCCGTTCGACAGAATGTCGGATTTTTCGTCTGCCACCTATCGCTCGTCCTGAAAGACCTCGAAGACGGCACCATCGTGAATCCATTCCCACTGAAGCAACACATAGCTGACCCGCGCCCTCTGCGTCTGACACTTCGGCCCGACGCCAAAAACCGGGCCCCTATCATGCGGTTTGTTGAATGGCTGCGAAAAGAAGCCCGTGAGACGAATGCCACAGTCGAGGCCATGAAGTCTCGAGTGTAGTCGCCTCTTCGCGTCGGTAATTCTTCATTAACCAAGCTTAATGCAATCACCACATGTCGTGGTTTCGCTGAGCTCGGCGGATAGAGGCACCGACGTAATACCGACGTGTTACCGACGTAATACCGTTTTGGTTTTTTCAGCTAATTCAGTCCGTTAACCTATTGATCGGTGCGCAAGCCACTCGACCACCGTACGTTGCTTTGGCAACGCACTCCGCTTTGGTTTCAGATGGGCGCAATCAGCGCCTCTCCTCGCGCGCGGTTCGAATTAACCGCCGGATCAACGCGATAAAATTCAAGCGCATCTTCTGGTGCCGCCTGCATCAACGTCGCGGCGCCTTTGCCCGCTTCCCCAAGCCACAGCGGCCAGTCCTCAGGCTTCAGGACCACCGGCATACGGTGGTGGATCTTGGACATGGCGTCATTCGCACCTGTCGTGACAATCGCGCAGGTGACGACAGGCTCATCACCCTTGCTCCAAACCTGCCAAACGCCTGCAAACACGAGCATTTCCCGCCCTGTCGGATGGATGTACCACGGAAGTCGATTGCCGTCCGCATCCTTGGTCCATTCATAGAACCCTGTCGCAGGAATCAAACATCGACGCTCCCGCGCTGCGCTTCGAAAAGCAGGCTTCTCAGCTATCGTCTCTGACCGCGCATTTATGAGTAGTGGCCCATCTGTCGGTGTCTTGTACCAATGCGGCAGAAACCCCCAACGCATTGGCCTCAGACGCCTGACACCCTCGTCAGATGTCACAGTATGCACCTGCACGGTCGGACAAACGTTGTAGTTGGGGATGTCAGGAAGATCATTCGCTGGTGCCGCCTCAAACAGGGCAGCCATCGCGTCATCAGGAAGCGTTATCGCAAAGCGTCCGCACATGCTCTTCTTCTTGGCGAAAATATCCCAGGGGGGTCGTTGGGGGGACAGCGTCCCCCCAACATCGCGCCCCGCGAAGACGGGGCGCAAAGCTTTGTTATTGCTTGGTGATACGGCCTTCAACCATCGGGGCAGCCGGGCTGTTTGCAGCCATGTATTCCGCCATCACGTCGGCCAAATCCGGGCCAAAGTCATAGGCATCGGCAGCCGTTGTGAACATTCCATAACCGTCACCACCGTTACGCACATAGTTGTTCGTCACAACGCCGTAGGTCGCTGCCGGATCAATCGGCGCGCCACCAACCATAACCGAAACAATCCGGCTTCCAGGCTCGGCACTGCTATCCCAAGTGAAGGACATGCCCGCAACTTGTGGGAAACGACCAGCAACTTCCTCGACCTGGCTTACGCCGTTCTCAAGGGCGTCAATGATCGTCTGACCAGTGGCCGAGAAGGTCGAAAGCGTGTTCTGGAATGGCAGAACAGTCATCACCTCGCCCATGGTAACTTCACCGCCGTCAATCGACGCGCGGATACCACCTGAGTTTGCGAACGCAATCTGAATGCCTTGATCCGCCACGCGGTCGAGCATGGCGTCAGCTACAAGGTTGCCCATTGGGCATTCTTCGACACGGCAAACCGAGCGATCGCCCTCAATTGGAGCTGCAGCCGAGGCCACGACTTTGCTACGGATCTCATCAAGAGGCGCTGCAAGTTCCATGATGCGCGCCTTTGTGGCCGCATCTTCGGCAATAAAGCGGTTCACCAAGATCGGCTCACCGACAGCGCTGGTAACATTGCCTTCATCGTCAAAGACAATATTCAGCTCTCCCAGATACTTACCGTATGCGAAGGCCTGAACAATCGGTACGCCGTTCATCATGGCCGGATAGCTATCGACCGCGTCTTCATCGACGTTCGAAAGCAATGTGTTCGAGTGTCCGCCGATGATCAAGTCAACGCCCGTGGTATTCTGAGCGATCACAAGGTCGGTTGCATAGCCTGAGTGGGACAGAACGATGATCTTGTTCACACCCTGCTCTGTCAGAGCGTCCACCTCAGCCTGAATCGCACCGGACGGATCCGTAAACGTGATGTTCGGTCCAGGTGAGGACAGTTCGTCGTTGTTCACAGGTGTCACACCGATCAGACCGATTTGCTCACCGCCTTTTTCAACGACGACCGACTTCTCAATCAGGCCGTTCAGCTCAGCAGACGCAGAGATATCCGCGTTGGCCATCAGCACTGGAAAGTCGACCTTCTCAACAAAAGAAGCCAATCCTGCAGGCCCATTGTTGAACTCATGGTTGCCCACAGCCATGGCGTCATAGCCGAGCTTGCCCATGATCTCGGCCTGTACATCGCCTGCATAGTACTGGAAGAACAATGTTCCCTGGAATTGGTCACCTGCGTCCACAAGCAGCCAGTTGTCGGCCCGAGCCTTGGCAGTTTCGATGGCCGTAACCATCCGTGCGGCACCGCCAAAGCACTTGCCTTCGGCGTTGTCGTCCTCGCCACAACCCGAGTTGAACCGGCTGATGGGTTCAAAGCGGTCGTGGAAGTCATTCGTGTGCAAAATTGTTATGCTGTAATCAGCCATGGCAGCGCCGGCACTCAGCGCAAGAACCGCGCCGCCGGTCATGAATTTTGAGAGCATTGTTGGAGGACTCCCTGTCTTGACAGATCCGACAGTGACGCGTCCTCCCCCGGGAGTCAAAAAAAGATCGATCGAGGTGACGCAAAGTCGCTTGACCCAAGGCATGCACCGGGCCACAGACGCATGCATGCTCATTTTCAAGATATTCCGCCCATCTGAGTGGCAGACGCTACACGAACAAGGCGTTACCGTCGGCGCACCGATCGATATCTCTGACGGATACGTGCATTTCTCAACTTCAGCACAGGTGGCCGAGACGGCCGAAAAACACTTCGCCGAGGATGGGGACCTTTGGTTGCTGGCCTTGGAAGCGGGCGGTCTTGGCGAAGATTTGAAATGGGAACCGTCGAGGGGCGGACAGCTATTCCCACATCTGTACAGGCCTCTCAGGCTTTCTGACATCCAGTGGGCACGCCCCTACCGAAAAAGTGAAAGCGGCCACATCCTGCCTGATGGTGTCGTATGAGCATTGTTGAGCGTATCGGCCTTGCGGCCCTACAAAGGTTCGACCCCGAAGTCGCGCATGGTCTCGCGCTTAAGGCGCTTAAAACGCCATTTGCGCCCAACTTGGATCCGCCGACGTCACCTGCCCTTGCCACCAAGCTTGCAGGAATAAATCTGCCCAATCCAGTCGGACTTGCGGCTGGTTTCGACAAAAATGCGGAGGCCATCGCGCCCCTCATGCGATCAGGTTTCGGCTTTCTGGAGGTCGGCGCCGCCACGCCCCGCCCCCAGCCCGGAAACCCAAAGCCTCGCCTGTTCCGCCTGACTGAAGATCGCGCCGCGATCAACAGGTTCGGCTTTAACAATGACGGTGTCGAAGCCATTGCCGACCGCCTTGCCAATAGACCGAAGAGCATCCCCGTTGGACTAAACCTTGGGGCTAACAAAGATAGCGGCGACCGGGCGCGCGACTACGTAGAAGTGATGCGCGTTGCGGCACCGCACATTGACTTTGCCACCGTCAACGTTTCCTCGCCAAACACCGAGAAACTCCGCGATCTACAAGGTCGCGAAGCACTCGCGGCGCTCTTGGAAGGAGTCATGGAGATCAAAGGCGAAACGCCAGTCTTTCTCAAGACTGCACCCGACCTGTCCGACGCCGAAATTGCCGAGATCGCTGAAGTCGCGGCAAACACAAAAGTCGACGCCATCATTGCTACAAACACAACACTTGATCGCACGGGCCTGCAAAGCCGCCACAAAGATGAAACCGGCGGCCTTTCGGGCCGTCCCCTCTTCGCAAAATCAACACGTGTGCTGGCGCGCCTCTACCTGGAGACGAACGGAGCCATACCATTGATTGGTGTTGGTGGGATAACGTCCGCCGCGGATGCCTACGCCAAAATTCGTGCTGGCGCGTCCGCAGTCCAGCTTTATACCGCAATGGTTTATTGGGGCATGTCTCTTGTTCCACGCATCGTGCATGGGCTGGATGAAATGATTGCCCATGATGGATTTGTACATGTCTCCGACGCCGTCGGCACTGCTGCAATGGACTACGCATGACCGTTACGATCTGGCATAATCCGCGCTGCTCCAAATCGCGCCAAACACTCACAATCGTTGAGGAAAACGCCAGTGAAGTGGATGTGCGCCACTATCTTCAGGACCGTCCGAGCAGTGCCGAAATTGAAAACGCGCTCCGACTGCTGGGCATCCCTGCCTCACAACTGCTGAGACGTGGCGAAAAGCTGTTCAAAGACCTCGGCTTGAAAGATGTATCTGACGAAGGCGCGCTTATCGCAGCCATGGCGACACACCCGATCCTTATCGAACGCCCGATTGTGTTTGCAGACGGCACTGCACGGATTGGACGCCCCCCGGAAAACGTGCTCGATATCCTTTAAGCGGCCGCCTTCTCCAGCGCCGGGTATTTCACACCCAAGGTTACTCCACGTGCCACAAACGAAATTAGCAGTGCAGCCCAAAGCCCGTGATTGCCAAAGGCGGGGACCAGGCCCCAAACAGCAACTGCGTATACTGCGGAAGAGATAACCATCATATTGCGCATGTCAGCGGTGCGTGTTGCTCCGATGAAAATCCCGTCGAGCATCCAACACGCCAATCCGAGAACAGGTGCCCAAATCATCCAAGGCAAGTAAACGCGCGCTTCTCTTCGAACTTCTTCCGACGTCGTCATCAAGTCGATAACGGATGGCCCGAACAGCCAAATTCCCAGTGCGAAAGCGACCATTATACCGGCGCTCCAAATTGAAGTGAGCACAGCACTCCGCCGGAGGTGCGCGATAGACTTTGCGCCCATCGCTTGCCCCACCAAAGCCTCGGCCGCGAAGGCGAACCC
>CAYPVG010000216.1:0-2919 GCA_964414085.1 uncultured Boseongicola sp.
AACCTCTCGGTCACCGAGAAAGACCTACTCGTCGCCGAAGTAGAAGACACCGTTCCTGAGACTAACGGCGTGGACAGTGCGTTCGCCTTTGCCGGGGCCGGAGGCCTTAACGCAAACACAGGCGGTGCCGCAGGCCCCGTCGACACCATCGGACAGGTCCAAATCGAACTGATCCCTTGGGAAAACCGTGCAGCATATGCCGCCACTCACGACGTCGATCTGGCTGACCTGGACGGCGACATCGTGCTTGAAGACCTGCAGACAAAGCTGGACCGAATTCCCGGCATCAAGGTTGAAATCCTGAACCTGTCGCGCGGCCCCGCGTCCGGCAAACCCGTTCACCTGCGCCTGAAGCATGACAACTGGGACGAACTCCTCGCAGCCACCGCTATGGTGCGCGAGAAATTCGAAGGCACCGAAGGCCTGATCGACATCGAAGACAACCTACCGCTTCCTGGTATCGACTGGCAGATCAACGTCGACGTTGAAAAAGCGGGCCGCTACGGCGCCAACGTCGCCACCGTCGGCGGCATGGTCCAACTTGTCACCCGCGGCATCCTGCTGGACACGATGCGCGTCGACTCCTCCGACGAGGAAATCGAAATCCGCGTCCGTCTGCCGGAAGAAGACCGCGTGCTGTCCACCCTCGACACGCTCAAGGTCCGCACCTCCGACGGCCTCGTGCCGCTCTCGAACTTCATCACCCGCGAACCCGTCGCGCAGCTGGCTCAGATCAACCGCATCGACCAGAAACGTTATTTCGACGTCAAAGCTGATGTTGCCCCAGACCTACTGAATGCCGATGGACAACCGATGAACCCGAACGAGCGGATCGCATTCCTGACCGAGTGGCTGGAAACCGAACGCCCGCTCCCGGCAGGCATGGATTGGGAATGGACCGGCGATCAGGAAGATCAGGCAGAATCCCAGGCCTTCCTCCAGGTCGGCTTCTCTGCCGCACTCGGCCTGATGTTCATCATCCTGCTCGCGCAGTTCAACTCTTTCTACAACGCCATCCTGGTGCTTCTGGCCGTGGTGCTGTCCACCACGGGCGTTCTCATCGGGATGCTGGTCATGGATCAGCCCTTCTCGATCATCATGACAGGCACAGGGATCGTCGCGCTCGCGGGGATCGTGGTGAACAACAACATTGTTCTGATCGACACCTATCAGGAATACTCGCAATACATGCCGCGGATCGAAGCCATCGTGCGGACGGCCGAGGCACGTATCCGCCCCGTGCTCCTGACGACGATCACCACAATGGCGGGCCTCGCGCCCATGATGTTCGGGCTATCACTCGACTTCATTGGCGGCGGCTTCTCTGTCGACAGCCCGACAGCGCTCTGGTGGAAACAGCTCGCCACCGCGGTTGTCTTCGGCCTCGGCATCGCGACGTTTCTGACGCTGATCTTTACGCCATCCATGCTCGCGCTGCGCGTCTGGTTCTGGACGGGGGCCTACCGGTCGTTCAACACGCTGCGCGCGCTCAGCCACGGCTCGGGCTCGAAAACAGCTCGCGACCTGGCCCTTAAGAAGGCTGCGAAAAAGATCGAAAACCCCGAGATCATCTGGGACGTCACCGCCGATCCATCCGCACCTCGCCTCAACGCCAGCGCCGATCTCAAAGCCGCCGAGTAGCCCCTTTAAGCGGGCTGCCGGCGCCTACGCAAAGCAAGAAGCCCCAGCCCACTGGCCAGTAACAAAAGGCCAGCGGGAAGCGGCACGGCCGCCCACCCCGTAGAAATGCTCAAGTTGTCGATGGCCCAGCTCTCATCGGCACCCGCCTGCCATTTGCGCCCATCGGCAAAAAACAGGAACGACGCAGTACTGCCGATATGCGGGATGATTGCCGAAAACCGATAGGCTTCGTCATCGTACCTCTCGGTAAACCCGAAAAAGCCGTAAACCCCATCACTCAATTCATCGGCAAGACCACCGAAATTCGTGGTCTGCACAAGCGTCTCGTCATCCACGACGATATTGAAATAATCGTCCCCAAAAATGCGCCCGATCACACCATCCCAGCTATCAATAAATGCAATGTCGAAGGATAGCGTCAGGATGTCATGCGCGCCAAGGTCGGTCAGTTCCAACGTGCTCGGCGTCGTCTGAGTTCCCACCGGGCTCGGCTCTTTGGTGTCATTGAACCAAAACGACCCCGAGATGCCATTTACCCCTTCATAGCCTTGCACACTGACAATCTCGCCAGCCCCACCAAGGCCAACCTCATCCTCAAAGTCATTGAAATAAACCTGTGCAGCATCCGCCTGACCGGCGCACACCGCCAAACTGACAACCGCCGGAAGCGCTTTTTTGCTAATCATGACCCACCTGCTCAAATGCTTTGTTTTTTATGCCTGTGCGGCAGTCATGGCAGTCAAGCGCAGCGTCTGGCAACTCAAACCGCCAGCGCACGCATAATCGACGAAATTGTAAGGACTATGTGCAACGGTGCCGGAAAGGCGTTGCGCAGACCAGAGCAAGACAGTTCGCTTGCTTATCGGCACCGACGAAATACCGACGCGATACCGACGTTGTGGATAAATCGGAAAGTCGAAAGAAATCAGAAGGCTACGTTCGCTCCTTCAGAAAACAGAGGGAAAAACAGGACACCCTCTGCGTACGTAGCACTCACGCTTCGTTAACCCGCGTGAACGGTACTCACGCCGCCCAGTCGTCTTCCGCAGCCTGACGATGCCAGAGCGTCGCGTACCGCCCCTCACGAGACAAGAGATCATCGTGGGTGCCTTCTTCGACGATAATGCCCTTTTCCAGCACCACAATCCGGTCCGCGTGGGCAATCGTCGACAAGCGGTGCGCAATTGTCAGCACCGTGCGTCCTTCGCCCATCGACTGTAACTCGTGCTGAATCTCCGCCTCGGTTTCCGTGTCCAAAGCTGACGTTGCCTCATCCAG
>CAYPVG010000217.1:0-8582 GCA_964414085.1 uncultured Boseongicola sp.
CCAAACGCGCTTGCCCTGCATCCGCGCCCGCCGGATCGCCTCATGGGCCTCCTCGCAAGACGTATGCACCACATAAAGCGGGACACCCGCCATATCGGCGATCATGATCGCCCGGTTCGTGGCCTCACCCTCAACCTGAGAAGGTCGCGAATAGGCGTGCGCCTCCGGTCCAGTGTTCCCCTCTGCCAGCAGCTTTGCTGATAGCTCCGCCACCACATCGCCGTTCTCGGCATGCACCATCGCAATTCCGCCAAGCTCCGCAAGCCGTTGAAACGATGCATACATTTCATCGTCATTCACCATCAGGGCACCCTTGTAGGCCATGAAGTGCTTGAACGTCGTGATCCCTTCCTTTTCGATCACGGAAGCCATCTCGTTGAACACTTGCTCTCCCCACCAGGTCACCGCCATGTGGTAGGAATAATCGCAGTTCGCCTTTGTCGACTTGTTGTGCCACATCTGAAGCGCGTCATGCAGCCCTTGCCCGGGCGACGGCAGAGCAAAGTCCACCACCATCGTCGTGCCACCCGACAGCGCCGCGCGCGTCCCGCTTTCAAAGTCGTCTGTCGAATAGGTCCCCATGAACGGCATCTCGAGATGGGTATGTGGATCAATGCCGCCCGGCATCACATAGCAACCCGTCGCGTCAAGTTCATCGTCGCCTGACAGACCCTTGCCGATCTCAACGATTTTGCCGCCTTCGACCAGAACATCCGCCTCATAAGACAAATCCGCCGTCACAACGGTTCCATTCTTAATCACAGTCGACATATCGTTCTCCTCTTATCCTGTTGATCCCGATGCATTTCTTCTTGGCAGAATTATCCCGGGGTCCGGGGCAGAGCCCCGGGAAATCAGTCCTTGTAGTCAGGTTCCTCAATATCAAGGATCCGCTTCATCTCAGCGAAATGCGCAAATTCCGCATCCCGGTAGGTCTCCCATTCGGATGCGGTTTCTTCCGCCAGGTTATCACCCATGACCGCCAACGGTTGCCCCGTCGAATAGGCCATCACCATCTGTCGCGCCGCGCGTTCAAGATGATAAAGCGCATCCCAGGCCTCGGCGACTGTCTCACCGAGCGTCGTTACGCCGTGGTTCTGCATCATGACTGTCTTTTTGTCTCCGACAGCATCCGCAATCCGCTCGCCCTCATCCTCGGCCGTCGCGATGCCACCAAAGGCCATGTCATAGGCCATCCGATTGTAAAACCGTGCCGTAACCTGATCGATTGGCTTGATCGTGGGATCGGCGAGGCCCGCCAGAGCCGTGCAGTGAGGCGGGTGCATATGCAGCGCCACCCTTGCCTGGGGCAACTTCCGATGCAGCGCCGAATGGATCGACCACGCCGAAGGGTCCGGCGCATCAGGGCGCTCCATGGTGCTTGGGTCATCTGCATCACACAGCACCAAATCAGAGGCCCGAACTCGAGACCAATGCACCCAACGCGGGTTCACGAGAAACTTTCGTCCATCCGCAGAAACAGCCGCCGAAAAATGGTTCGCAACCCCTTCATGCCAGTCGGCGCGACACGCCAACCGAATAGCGGCCGCAAGATCAACGCGAATCTGAGCTTCGTTCATTGCATCCGGCGCATTCATGTCCATTCCTCCCAAACTTCCTGCAAAGAAACTTTGCCAAAACTCTTCACAAGAGTCTTGGACATCACTCCACAATCTCCGCCGTCTCAACAACGGCGTGAAACAACACATCCGTACCCGCCGTCGCCCAATCCTTGGAAATCTCCTCAGCTTCGTTGTGCGAAAGCCCGTCCACGCATGGGCACATCACCATTGCCGTTGGTGCAACATCGTTGATCCAGCACGCGTCATGCCCAGCGCCGGATACGATGTCCATGTGACTGTACCCCAACCGCTCAGCCGCATTCCTCACTGCGGATACACAGCCCACATCAAAGGCTGGCGGATCGAACTGTCCGACGATTTCGCAAGAAAACTCCACACCAATCTCTTCACAAAGCTTCGGCGCACGCTCCATGAACTCGTTGACCATACCATTCAGCTTGTCGAGCAAATGCGTCCGCATATCGACGGTGAAAACCACCTTCCCCGGAATGATGTTCCGGCTGTTCGGATAGACGTCGATATGCCCAATCGCGCCAACCGCGTTCGGTTGGTTCTTCATGGCAATGTCGTGAACCATCTCAGTAATCAGAGCTAACCCGCGCCCGGCGTTCTTCCGCATTGCCATCGGCGTCGACCCAGTGTGGCTTTCCTTGCCAGTTACCGTGCATTCAATCCAGCGCAGACCCTGGCCATGGGTTACGACGCCAATATCCTTACCCTCGGCCTCTAGAATTGGACCTTGCTCGATATGCAACTCAAAGAAGGCGTGCATATCGCGAGCGCCAACTTTCTCGTCGCCTTTCCAGCCAATGCGCGCCAACTCTTCACCGAATTTCTTACCGTTCGCATCAGTTCGGTCGTAAGCCCAATCCAGCTCATGTCGCCCGGCGAAAACACCAGACGCCAGCATGGCTGGTGCAAACCGCGTGCCCTCTTCATTCGTCCAATTCGTTACGACAATCGGATGCTTCGTTTTGATCCCAAGGTCATTCAGTGTGCGGACGATTTCCAAACCGCCCAACACGCCGAGGACGCCATCGTATTTACCGCCAGTCGGCTGCGTATCGAGGTGCGATCCTACGTAGACCGGCAGCGCGTCTGGGTCCGTCCCTTCACGCCGCATAAACATTGTGCCCATCTCGTCGACGCCCGTGGTGCAACCGGCGTCTTCACACCATTTCTGGAATAACGCACGCCCCTCGCCATCTTCGTCGGTAACCGTCTGACGATTATTGCCACCAGCAATACCGGGCCCGATCTTGGCCATCTCCATCAAACTGTCCCAAAGTCGATCACCATCGACTTTCATATTCGCAGCAGGTGCAGCCATATTCATTACTCCCCGTTTTGCTCAGCCCATCGTTAGCGCAGGCTATTTTCTGACCAAACGGTCAAGTTCATCGCATCACAGGTCAGTGTCCCGGTCAATCAAAACATCATACGCTTTTACCGTTCTGCGGCTGCACGCGCCTTAAGCACGCTCACTGCGCGATCTGCGCAGTCTTCAGGCACAAAAATATGATCGTGATGAAAGCCCGCAACGACGTTACATGGAATATCGGCCTCGGCCAGAGCGACGGAAATTGCTGCGGTCAATCCAACGCCTTCCAAGGCAGAATGAACCTCTAAGGTGATCAACGCCATCACCATCTCTTCAGGCGCCAGATCTGCCGGCACAATTAGTGACCAGCCTTCCGACTCTCGAAACGACGCAATCGCAGCCTTTGAATATTGGTCCGGCACATCTCCAGGAAACGTCAGAAACGCAAAACTACCGGGCATCAACATCGGACACATTCCCGCAATCATCGCGGACCCCTCAACAACTCTTTCGCCCATGGCACCTCTCCGCTTCCTTACGACAGAGTTCCGCTGGACCAGATAAAGCACAAGTGGAATTTCGATCGGTGAAAGCATTTGACCGCTTGGTCAATTCAGGCCTAATGAGGCGATCTACCCAGCATGGAGCACGACAAAACGTGTCAAACGCCCGGCCCCAAACCCGCATCCAAAAGAAGAACCGCGAAACCATTTTGGATGCAGCGCTTGGCGTTTTCTCTGCTGAAGGCTATCGCGGTGCCACGCTCGACAAGATCGCTGCCGAGGCGGGTCTTTCTAAACCAAATGTCCTTTACTATTTCGCGTCAAAGGAGGCGATCTACACAGAGCTTCTGTCAGAGTTGTTGGATACATGGCTCGATCCGCTCCGCGCTCTTGACCCAGACGGCGACCCCATTGAAGAGCTACTGGGATACATGAAACGCAAGCTGGAGATGAGCCGGCAATTTCCGCGAGAAAGCCGTCTGTTTGCGAATGAAATTGTCCAGGGCGCTCCAAGAATAGAAGACGAGATCACAGGCTCCCTGAAAGATTTGGTCGATGAAACAGCCAAGCTAATCGACAGTTGGATCGCGTCCGACCAATTGGCAAAGATCGATCCGCACCACCTCATTTTTTCGATCTGGGCCACAACACAACACTATGCGGATTTCGACGTGCAAGTGCGCGGCATCCTTCAGCCCGATGGAGATACCCATTTGGATGATGCCGAGGAGTTTTTGGTGGCTCTTTACACCCGCACTCTCACGCCGCCGGCGCTTTAACGAGATATTCAGGTTTCTTTGTCACTCTGCTTTGGCTCGGGGGCGCTGAAGGTGTCGAAGGATGATTTCATCTGGTGCCACGTCCCCCGCTTCGCCTGGCACTGCGGTGCCCGAGCTAACCAAACGAACAACGCCATCTCAGGCCGAAGGTGCGGGCGAGGCGCTCAGTACCGGCCCATCGCAGAACCCACGTCCAACCCCTCCTCAAACCACTGATGTGTTGACTGGGCCAGTCACAATCCAAGCAAGTAATGACTACGGGCGTTCCGAAATAATCGAGGCCTTCGAAAGTGATGGCCCAACAGGACCTCCTCCCGCTTTCGAAGAAACTCTACTCGCCCGCCAAGCACGCGAAGCGCTGAACCCTAGCTCCGAAGTAGATACGGAAGCTCAAACCGAGGCAAACGAAGATCCCCCGCAGACCCCAAGCCAGCGCGCCGAAGAAGCTATCGCGGAGACCCGCGCTCTTGAAGTTACGTCAGAGCCGACTGTCGACCAAAGAGTCTAGCCTTTACTCTGCAGCCTTAGCGCTCGGATTATTCGGGTGTGTCGTCCAATTGGCGTAGTCTGCTTCTACAACCTTGCCGGTCCGCAGATCAGTCATGCCGGGCTGGAGCTCTTCCATCGTAATGCAATCCTCTACCGGACAGACATCGACGCAAAGATTGCAGGCCACACATTCCTCATCGATCACTTCAAAGACTCGGCCAGGCTTCATAGCAATCGCCTGATGCGAAGTATCCTCGCAAGCCGCATAGCAACGGCCGCACTTGATACAAGCGTCCTGATCAATCCGCGCTTTGGTGACGTAATTCAGGTTCAGATACTGCCAATCCGTCACGTTCGGCACTGCACGACCAACGATCTGATCGACAGACGCATAGCCCTTCTCGTCCATCCAATCGCTCAAGCCAGCGGTCAATTCCTTAATGATACCAAATCCATAGACCATCGCCGCAGTGCACACCTGCACGTTGCCGGCCCCGAGCGACAAGAACTCCGCTGCGTCCCGCCAGGTTGTTACACCTCCGATACCGCTGATCGGCAACTGTGCGGTCTCAGGATCACGCGCAATCTCGGCCACCATGTTCAGCGCAATCGGCTTCACCGCCGGCCCGCAGTAACCGCCGTGTGATCCTTTCCCGTCAATCGACGGCTCAGGAGACATGGTATCCAGATTGACGCTAGTGATCGACGAAACCGTGTTAATCAGCGAAACAGCATCCGCACCACCGGCATTCGCAGCCCGGGCCGGGTAACGAATATCGGTGATATTTGGTGTCAGCTTCACGATCACCGGCATATCGGTGTTGGCCTTGCACCATTCAGCGACCATCTGGATATACTCAGGCACCTGCCCCACGGCCGCGCCCATGCCACGCTCGCTCATCCCATGCGGACAGCCAAAGTTCAGCTCGATCCCATCAGCCCCAGTGTCTTCGACCTTCGGCAGGATTTCTTTCCAAGCCCATTCCTCGCAAGGCACCATCAAGCTCACGACCATCGCGCGATCCGGATAGTCACGCTTTACAGCTTTGATTTCCTTAAGGTTCGTCTCCAAAGGACGGTCGGTGATCAACTCGATGTTGTTGATGCCAAGCACGCGCCGATCCGCGCCGTAAACAACCCCGTATCGCGGACCATTCACATTCACGATATGCGGATCGAGCCCCAGCGTTTTCCAAACGACTCCACCCCAGCCCGCCTCGAAAGCACGACGAACGTTGTACTCTTTGTCGGTAGGCGGCGCGGACGCCAACCAGAACGGATTTGGGCTTTTGATGCCAATGAAATTCGTTGAAAGATCAGCCATTTGCGTCCGTCCTCTCAGGTTTTTCTCAAGTCTACAATCGGTGTGAAACCACCAAAAATCATGCGCTTCCCATCAAAAGGAAACTCGTTCAATTCCGGATTCTCCGAAAACACCTTCTCAAAGGCGGCGTCCCGCACTTCTTTGGAAGGCCATCGGATCCAGGCAAACCCAACCATCTCGCCGTCCTGAAGAGCGACAGCTTTGGGTAAGGACGTGACCTCTCCATCTGGAACGTCCTCTGCCAGACAATCCACAACTTCCAGAGCACCGGCCTCAATGAAAGCAGCATCCACCTTTTCAGCGAAATCCTTGTAGGCATCCAACCGGTTCTTATCGACAGGGATCAGCATGCAATCAATGAAATCCATCTTTACCTCCTAACCCATCAGGTGAGCGTGAATATCCTCGGCAGCATCGCGACCTTCGGCAACTGCCGTCACCGTCAAATCGTCGCCGCCGGATGCGCAGTCTCCTCCGGCCCAAACACCTTCAAGGCTTGTGCGTCCAGCGCCTGTAATCGCGATCTTGTTTCCATCGAGATCAAGTCCAGCCGGCGCATCCGAAAGGCTCTGACCAATTGCTTTGAACACCTGATCGGCCGGAATGCGGAACGTTTCACCAGTCCCTTCCAAGCCATCCGCGCCTTCTGCGGTGTACTCGAACTCAACCTCTTGAACCGCGCCATTGCCATGAACCGCAACCGGCTGCGCCTCAAAGACCAACCGCACACCTTTGGATGTTGCCAAATCCTGCTCAAACCGGCTTGCCGACATCTTTGCCTGGCCGCGACGATACGCAATTGTCACTTCTTCAGCCCCAAGCAATTTAGCTTGTACAGCAGCGTCGACGGCGGTCATCCCGCCGCCGATCACCACCACATTACGCCCCACGGGAAGGGAAGAAAGGTCGCTCGCTTGGCGTAATTCCGAAATAAAACTTACTGCATCTAACACGTTGTCGCGGTCTGCGCCGACGGCACGCAGAGCGTTTACGCCGCCAAGGCCAATTCCAAGAAATACCGCGTCAAACTCGGTCTGCAGACCCTCGAGACTGATCTGATCACCCAGACGTTGACCACTGCGCACCTCAATACCACCAATCTTCAGCAACCAGTCCACTTCGCTCTGGGCATACCCGCCAACGGTCTTGTAACTCGCGATGCCGTATTCGTTCAGACCACCTGCCTTCTCGTTTGCATCAAAAATCACCGCATCATGGCCATGCAGTGCCAAACGGTGCGCACAGGCCAAACCGGCCGGCCCACCGCCAACCACTGCAACACGTTTTCCTGTTGCTTCAGCTCGCGAGTACGGATGTGTTCCAGCTGCCATCAGCCCATCAGTTGCAAATCGTTGCAAGCGTCCGATCTCCACCGGCTTCCCTTCGGCCGCCTCGCGAACGCAAGCTTCCTCGCAAAGCGTCTCGGTTGGGCAAACGCGCGCGCACATGCCGCCCAGGATGTTCTGATCAAAGATTGTCTTTGCTGCCCCGTCCGGATGTCCCGCCTGGATTTGGCGAATAAACAAAGGAATATCGATGTCTGTTGGACACGCCGTAATGCACGGAGCGTCATAGCAGAAATAGCAGCGGTCTGCCGCTACCATGGCCTCATGATCATCATAGGGCGCATGCAGATCCTGGAAGTTATCCGCAAGAGCCTCTTTTGAAAGCCGTCCGGCTGCCACTCCCGAAGTGCGCGGTGATGTCGTCATGGCCTACTCCCAAACGCGTTTTGTTACATTCAGAGTGCCACAGTTCCATTTTTTATCAACTGGTAAATTTTTGGCAGTTTGAAAACTCGTATCAACAGCGCTTTCCCTTACGAAAAGCCTTGCCTATAAGGGATGTCATCAAAACGCCGGAACAATCCGGGAAGCGCAGAGGACGAGAATGACTAAAAAATCACACGACGACGACGTCGCCTTCATCAAAGCTTTGGCCGAACTTCTGCGCAAGAACGATCTGAGTGAATTGCAGGTCAAGCGCGACTACGAAGGAGACGGCAGTCTGAACGTGCGCGTCAGCCGCGTCTCGTCTGTTGCACCAGCCGCCGCTGTCCAAGTCGCGGCTCCAGTTGCACCCGCCGCTCCCGCAGCGCCCGCCGCACCTGCGGCTCCTGCTGCGCCAGCCGCGGCTGAAGCCCCGGAAGACCCGGCAGCGCATCCTGGCGCGGTTGCATCGCCGATGGTGGGCACTGCCTATCTGTCGCCAGAACCTGGCGTGGATGCGTTTGTGAAAGTGGGCGACAAGGTGAGCGAAGGTCAAACATTGCTCATCGTAGAAGCGATGAAGACGATGAACCAAATCCCTGCTCCCAAAGCAGGTACGGTAAAACGCATTCTCGTCGAAGACGGCGCGCCAGTAGAATTCGGCGCACCTTTGATGATCGTCGAATAAGGACACGCCGATGTTCGACAAAATCCTGATCGCCAACCGGGGCGAAATCGCACTGCGCGTCATTCGCGCCTGCCGAGAAATGGGCATCAAATCTGTTGCTGTGCATTCGACGGCCGACGCCGATGCAATGCACGTCCGCATGGCAGATGAAAGCGTCTGCATCGGACCACCATCAGGCGCACAAAG
>CAYPVG010000218.1:0-15991 GCA_964414085.1 uncultured Boseongicola sp.
CAGGGCTGCCTGCGTCGCTCATTTTTCTGGATCCGCCTTACGGAAAATCCTTGGGGCAGCGCGCCCTTGGCGCCGCCGTCAAAGGTGATTGGGTTGCGCCCGATGCTTTGATCGTCTGGGAAGAGTCGACCGAACAGGAAGCCCCAGTGGGCTTCGAAAAGCTGGATGCACGACGCTACGGGGATACGTGGGTCACACTCCTCAGATACAAGACGTGATTTGGTTGCCGTGAGATTGTTGGCTACAGTGCACGCATGAATACGTCGTCTCTTGCCGATCGCTCACTCATTGAAAGTTGGGAGCGCGAAGAAATAACGCCGCCTCGAGCAAAGCCGAGTTGGGCGCTTATGGGCGATATATCGGGGTTTCGCGGTGGCGTTCCTGAGCATCTTATCCAGTGGCGTAGAGCGGCCGGGGAGGAAGACCCGGAACCGCAACTTTGATGCTTACTCGGCTGCGATCGGGTCCTCTACCTTTTCCACACGGACAGCTGAGAATTTGAACTCAGGAATTTTCCCATAGGGGTCCACGGCTGGATTAGTCAGAATGTTAGCCGCCGCCTCGACGAAAGCGAACGGAATGAAGACCATATCGGGGGCAACCGCGCGGTCTGCGCGCGCCATGACTGTGATCGAGCCCCGACGCGTTGTGAGCTGGACGTGTCCGCCGGCGTCGACGCCAAGCCTGCGCAGTGTTGATGGGTGAAGCGAGCAGTTTGCTTCCGGTTCTACCGCATCGAGGACTTTAGAACGTCGGGTCATTGAGCCTGTATGCCAGTGCTCAAGTTGCCGGCCCGTCGTCAGGATCATCGGATAGTCTGTATCAGGTGTCTCGTCTGGGGCGATGACCGACGCCGGAGTGAAGCGTGCGCGGCCTTCTGCGCGCGGAAAACCGTCGCCAAAGACGATGGGTTGGCCTGGGTCGGATGGGCTAAGCGACGGGTAAGTCACGGCATCCTCACCTTCGAGGCGATCCCAAGTGATGTTGTTGAGCGAGTTCATGTTCAGCTTCATCTCGGCGAAAACGTCGGCTGGTGAGGCGTAGTCCCAATTCAGGCCGCAGCGTTTTGCCAATTCAACTGTGATGGCCCAATCCTCGCGGGCTTCACCCGGAGGGGTGACGGCCGGGCGTCCCATTTGGACCTGGCGGTTGGTATTCGTGACGGTGCCAGATTTCTCGTAGAATGCGGACGCGGGCAAGATGACGTCAGCGTAGTTGGCGGTTTCCGTCAGGAAAATGTCCTGGACCACGAGGTGATCGAGCTTTGCCAAGGCATCACGCGCGTGATCAACGTCGGGGTCGGACATCGCCGGGTTTTCGCCGAGGATGTACATCGCCTTGATATGGTCGTCGTGCACTGCATCCATAATCTCGGTGACAGTGAGGCCTTTCTCATTCGAAAAGTCACCGGAGTTCCAAACGTCGGTGAATGCGCTTCGGACACCGTCGTCGGTGACAGACTGATAGTCTGGCAGGAACATAGGGATCAGGCCTGCGTCAGATGCACCTTGCACGTTGTTCTGACCGCGTAGCGGATGAAGGCCCGCGCCTGGCCGCCCGACCTGTCCGGTCATAAGCGCCAGCGAGATCAGGCAACGCGAGTTGTCTGTGCCGTGGATGTGTTGGCTGACTCCCATGCCCCAGAAGATCATTGCAGCTTTGGCAGTTGCGAAGTCGCGCGCGACTGTACGCAGGGTTTCGGGGTCGATGCCGCAGACCTCAGACATCTTCTCAGGCGAGAAGTCTTTCAGGTGCGCTTTCTCGGCTTCCCAGTTTTCGGTGTAGGCGTCGATATACTGTTGGTCGTAGAGGTTCTCTTCGACGATCGTGTGCATGATGGCATTCAACATCGACACGTCCGCGCCAGGCCGGAACTGCAGCATGTGTGTGGCAAAGCGCTTCAAGGCCTGACCGCGCGGGTCCATAACGATGAGCTTGCCGCCGCGTTTGGTGAACTGTTTGAAGAACGTCGCCGCAACCGGGTGATTTTCGATTGGGTTGGCGCCGATGACGATGGCAACATCGGCGTTTTCAATCTCGTTGAATGTTGCGGTCACTGCGCCCGAGCCAACGTTCTCCATCAGCGCGGCCACGGAGGATGCGTGGCAGAGGCGCGTGCAGTGATCGACGTTGTTGTGTCCAAAGCCTTGGCGGATGAATTTCTGGAAGAGATAGGCCTCTTCGTTGGTACATTTGGCGGAGCCAAAGCCTGCAACTTCGCGACCGCGGTTTTTCAATCCCCCGGCGGCAAAGTCGAGAGCTTCTTCCCACGACGCTTCGCGGAAGTGCGTCAAGACCTTCCCGGGGTCTACGTTCAGCCCTTTTGCTGGTGCATCGTCGCGGCGGATTAACGGTTTGGTCAGGCGATGGGGGTGGTGAATGTAGTCGAACCCAAAGCGGCCTTTGACGCAGAGGCGGCCTTCGTTGGCGGGACCATCAATACCTTCAACGTATTTGACTTTGCCGTCTTTGACTTTGAGCGACACTTGGCAGCCGACACCGCAGAAGGGGCAAATGGATTTTACTTCGTCGTCAAAATCTTTGCTGTCGCCTGCGCCTGCGCCTTCGGTGACGGTAGCCGGCATCAATGCGCCCGTTGGACAGGCCTGAACGCATTCGCCACATGCGACACAGGTAGACGCCCCCATCGGGTCGTCGAAGTCGAAGACCGGGTAGGCATCGTGGCCGCGTCCGGCCATGCCGATCACGTCGTTCACTTGAACTTCGCGGCATGCACGCACGCAAAGACCGCATTGGATGCACGCGTCTAGGTTTACGCTCATTGCAACGTGACTGTCATCCAAGAGTGGGATGCGGCCATCTTCCAGTTTGGGAAAACGGCTTTCTTCGACACCTTGCGCGTCAGCCATATCCCAAAAGTGACTGGATTTATCATGTGCTGCGTCACGCTCAGGCTGATCTGCTGCCAGCATTTCGATGACCATCTTGCGCGCTTGCTTCTCGCGCGCGCCGTCGGTTGTGACAACCATGCCTTCAGTTGGTGTGCGAATGCAGGAGGCGGCTAAGTTGCGTTCCCCATCGATGGAAACCATGCACGCACGACAGTTGCCATCGGAGCGATAGCCAGGCGCGTCCTTGTGGCAAAGATGTGGGATCGTTGTCCCATGACGTTTGGCCACTTCCCAGATTGTCTCATCTGCGTCGGCTTGGACGGCCTGACCATCCAAATTGAACGTGATCTTGTCGCTCATCGAAAAAGGCTCCCTTTGGAGACAGTTTAGATCATCGTAACAGTCCGAGAAACGGCCCAAAGACGACAGAGACAGTTGAAAATACGTCGTCCTAAGAAACGCGTGGATCGCATCGGAAACAAGATCAGAGTTCTGAAGGTTCTGGGCAAGAGTTTTGACGAGACCAATTGGCAAGAGACAGGCGATCCGATATCGGCCATGAGAAAGGAGAAGTCATGGGCGAAATCATACTCGTGCGGCATGGGCAGGCGAATTCCGAGGCGACGACTGAAGACGATTATGATCGTCTGAGCGCACTGGGTCACCAGCAGGCCAACCTTCTGGGAGAATGGATGTGCGCGCATGACTACGCGTTTGATCACGTTGTTTCGGGAACGCTCCGTCGCCATCGCGAGACTGTCGGCGGCATGGGGTGGTCAGCGGATGAAGATGCGCGTCTGAACGAGATTGACTACTTCCGCCTTACTGACGAGATGCACACTGTGAAAGGCGAGCCTATGCCGACGCAGGAAACGTTTAGCGATCATATGCCAAAAGTTTTCGCGGCGTGGCAGCGTGCGGAGATCGAAGGTCAGGAAAGTTATGAAAACTTTGAAACACGAGTAGCGGACCTTTTGAACGATGCGGCGACACCTGGTCGGCGTGTGCTTTGCGTGACGTCCGGTGGCGTTATTGGAATGATGTTGCGGCACATTCTCGGGCTCGACCTTTTGCGCATGAGCCATGTGATGCTCCCGATTTGGAACACTTCGGTTCATCGGCTGACCGTTCGTGACAACAAGACTTTTCTTGCTGGCTTCAATGCTATCCCTCATCTTGATCATCCGGAACTCGCGGCTGCACGAACGCACTTTTAGAAGGACTGACTGAATGCTTAAGCTTTATTGGGCCCCAGGATCGGTTGCGTCAGCCAGTGCTATCGCGCTGAACGAGGGGAATGTGCATTGGGAAGGTGTGCGGCTAGACTTTCGAAGTGGGGGTCAAAAGTCGCCGGAGTATCTTCAGATCAATCCGAAGGGGAGAGTGCCTGCACTAGCAACGCCGGGCGGGATCATCACCGAAACTGGGGCTATTCTTGAGTATGTGGCAGCAACGGCAGTTCCCGGATTGGTACCTGCCGATCCCCTTCATGCCGCCCGAATGCGCGAGGTTATGTATTACTTAGCGTCCACTATGCACGTGAACCACGCCCACAAGGGGCGCGGGTCGCGCTGGGCGGATAATGAGGCTTCCCTGGAAGATATGAAGGAAAAGGTGCCAGAAACGATGACGGCGAGCTGCGCCTTGATTGAGGCTTTGATCGAAGGCCCCTTCCTTTTTGGAAATGACGTGACATTGGCTGATATTTGGCTGTTCACAATTTCGACCTGGTTGGAAGGCGACGGCGTTGACGTTGCACAGTTCGAGAGACTTATGGCGTTTCGAGACGCTATGTATGCGCGGCCATCCGTTCGGCGCGTTCAGGAAATGGGAATGTTGGGATGACCCATTTTTGGGTTCGAGAAGAGGCCCGCGCGAACGAAGCGCGTGTCGGTGTGACCCCAGAGGGTGTGGCTCAGCTGATGGCTCAAGGGCATCAAGTCAGTGTTGAGAACGACCCGACGCGAGCGATTGGCGTCGCAGGATACAAAGATATCGGTGCAGAGATTGTCGATGCCGGCAGTTGGACATTGGCACCCAAGGACGCGGTGATCTGCGGCTTAAAGGAATTGCCGGATGATGGAACGCCTTTGAGGCATCGACACATTATGTTTGGACATGCCTACAAGGGTCAGGCCGAAGGTGCGGTATTGCTTGAGCGGTTCAAGCAAGGTGGCGGGACGCTCTTTGATCTCGAGTATCTTACCAACCAAAACGGGCGGCGGGTGGCCGCATTTGGTGTTTGGGCTGGGTTTGCGGGTGCGGCAGTTTCGCTTCAAGCTTGGGGCGCGCAGCAAAGGGGTGAGGCTTGCCCGCCGGGACGCGTCTATCAATCATCGGATGAGATGACGAGCGTCGTGGGTGATGAGCTCGATGGGGGTACGCCGACGGTCATCATCATTGGCGCTCTGGGTCGGGTTGGCAGCGGAGCGCGGGATCTGTGCAAGCGTCTTGGTTTGACTGTCACAGAATGGGACATAGCCGAAACGGCATCCGGTGGACCATTCCCGGAAATCTTGGACCATGACGTGTTTCTGAACTGCATTCTTGCGAGCCCGGGCGTGCCCGTATTCGTACCCGCAAGCGCGTTAACGGCAAAGCGTCGCTTGAGCGTGATTGGCGATATCGCGTGCGACCCTTCGAGCGATTTTTCACCAATCAAAGTCTACGACAACGTGACGACTTGGGACGCTCCGGTTTTCACGGCTTGTGAAGATCCAGCGCTACAGGTCATGGCGATAGATAACTTACCTTCGATGCTTCCGGCCGAAGCATCAGAGGATTTCGCCTCCCAACTGTTGCCGCACATTTTGACCTTTGATGCGGATCCGGATGGCGTTTGGGGCCGCGCCGAAGCGATCTTTCGCCGGCACCTTTAGCGGGCGTCATGTAGCACTGACTTTTTTCAAAGTATTTTAAGCGTCAAATTTGGCGAACGGCGCCCCCGTCTCCAGCGGTTGTGGTCACCCGAATTCCAACCCCAACATTTGGAATTTGTTTCGTCGACAATTCTAAAATTGCCGCAGGATTGGATACGTAATGACCCGCCCGCGCCACATTATGGGCAAATTCTGCCGATAGCTCTGTTCAGGTCGCAGCAGTCAGAAGGCGACTTTGGAGCGGTCTAAACACCCTGCAAAGCCCTGAAAACTCTGACGAAGAGAGCGGCAAGAATTTGGGTGTAAGATGAACGCAGGGCAACAAAACTACGATCCAGGGCTCTCTGAGAGCTTCGCGGATGCGTTAAAGCCCGGCACGGAGTTGCTGCACGGCCAGTTCAGGATTGAAAAGTTCCTGAATGCTGGCGGTTTCGGCATGACCTATCTCGCCCGCGACAGTCTGGATCGGATTGTCGTTATCAAGGAATGTTTCCCGTCTTCGATGTGCTGCCGAAACAACGGCAGCGTTATGGCGCGTTCGCGCCAGCATCAGGCGGAATTTGACGCGGTGGTGAAGCACTTCGGTGCCGAGGCACGCCGCCTGTCGAAACTGCAGCATCCCCACATCGTGGGTATCCATCAGGTCTTTGAGGACAACCAGACCGCCTATATGGCGCTGGACTTTGTCCGCGGTCGTGATCTGCTCGACACGATCGAAGACCCCCGGATGAAGCTGCACCCGCGTGATGTGAAGGACATCCTTCTTAAGTGCCTTGAGGCCGTCCATTACATTCACACGAACGACGTGCTGCACCGTGACATCTCACCGGACAACATTCTGATCGACGGCAAGGGCAACCCTGTTCTGATTGACTTTGGTGCGGCGAAAGAGGAAGCGACACGTGCTTCACGTGCTCTGTCGGCTTTGCATGTTGTCAAAGACGGTTACAGCCCGCACGAGTTCTATATCGCCGGTTCAACGCAAGACGCGTCGTCTGACCTGTACTCATTGGGCGCTACGTTTTACCACGTTCTGACCGGTATGGCCCCGCCGGATGCGCAGGCGCGTGTCAGCGCGATTGCCGCCGACCGACCCGACCCTTATCGTCCGGTGACTGGCAAGTTCCCGCAGTTTGAGGATGCGTTCCTTCACGCTGTGGACAAGGCGCTGAGTGTTTTCCCACCGGATCGTATTCAGACAGCCCGCGAATGGATGGAACTTGTCGATACCGAGAGACGTCGTTCGGCCGCCCTCCAGCAGGCCGAGCTTGATCGTCAGATCGAACTTTCGATTTCGCGTCTTGTTCAGGAAACGAACAAAGCTGTGGAAGAAGACATCAAAGAACACGAGGCCAAGTCAAAGGCCGAGAAGAAAGAAGCACAACGGCTACAGAAGCTGGCCGAAGAACAAGCTCGCCAGCGTAAGAAGACGTTGGACGAGCTGGCGTTGCTCGACGATCAGGTTTTCTACGAAGAGCAAAGCCGGAACTTAGAAGAAGCGGCGCGACGTTCTGCAATGGGCGTTGGGCCAGGCGAGGTGGTTCGAAAGAAGAAGCGATCGATTTTGAGCCGACTACTTCCATTTGGGCTGCTGCGCGGAACATTCCGCGGCAACGGTCCTTCGGACTATCTCTAGAGAGGCAGAACCATGAAATTATTCAAGAATATCATGTCGAGAAAGCCTGACGCAGACGAGGCGATGGGCAAGATGGACCTGGAGATGGACGTAGAACCTCTTCGCCGTCGCAGCGAGCCGCTGGCCGACGACAGTGGTCGCGTGAATTCCAGCCGCCGCACTGCCGACTTTGATGATCCGCTTTATGCAGATCGTTCCAAGCCGACCTATCCTCGTGATGAAGAACCGGAAGAGGTCGAGGGTGCCGGATGGGGTGCAACAGATTGGGATGAAGGCGACGACTGGGAGGACGATGACGACTGGGGCGAAGAAGATGACGCCGTAGACAGCGCGGACAAATCGGTACTCGTCAGTGAGATTCGTGGAGCTGTCAGCTCGATGAGCCATGTGGCACCGGAAGAAGCCTATGAAGATGAAGACGACCTTGGTTCGGACGATTTCCCTGCCAGCCGCTGGTCGAATGACGAGGAATTTGGACGCAAAGCCATCGCTCGGAGCCAATTGGGTTCGCAGGTCGACGGAGCAGAAGATCGCCTACTGCGCGAGGCCAACACCAAAATGGTGGATAGCGAGAGTTCTCGCCGCAGATCAGCAATGGCTCATCTGAAAGCAGCGGCTCAAGCGACGAAAGCGGACCGCGTGCTGAAGCATGTGGCTGAGCGTGATCCGACTGCGGATCCAGAAGAACAGAGCCCTTATCGTGATGATCTTGCCAAAGTTGTGAGACCGCGGTCGGACAGCCGTCCGATCAGTCGGCCAGTAAGTCGTCCACGTACGGAGCCCGCACCTTGGGATCAGGGTGTCGCTGACGAGGACGCAGCTTTGTTCGCTGCCGGTGACGAGACGGATCAGGCTCCTGGCGCAACTGACGGTTTTGAAGAACAGCACGACGATCACATGATGAATGCACCTGACGATCTCAGTGCTGCTGATTTTGCGGATGATAGCAGCTTCGGAGATGAGCCATCTGCATTCGCCGATATGGATGACGAAGTTGCATCCGAGTGGGGCAACCGCTTTGCAACTGATGATGAGGCGGGCGAGCAATCGGCCTTTGCTGAAGAGACGCCAGAGTCAGAGAACGCATTTGCCGATGATGAAGATGACGGTTTCGACTTTGACGATATCGAAGATGAAGACGGTCCAGTCGCGAGCAGTGTGGTTTCTGAAGTGGTCGCGTCTGCGAACGCCCCGGAAGAAGAGCCGGAGGACGGTGTGGACGACGACTTCGTACGCAAACAGATCGCCGACATGTCGGGCGTTTCCGAGGCTGCTCCTGAAGTAGAGCAAGTGGGTGAGGCCGAAGGTTACGTGAATGTGGCCGCCGCAGTCTCTGGCCGTGCTGGTCGGAGCGCCGGACGGGTGAAAACACGCTTGCTGGGTTTCCAAGGCCAAGAAGACGGGCCAGAGGATGTGTTTGAGGCTGCGAAATCGGCAGAAGATTCAAATAAGTCTGAATTCCCAGTAGGTTGGATCATTGTGGTCTCCGGTCCCGGTCGTGGGGCGTGCTTCACGATGTTCGCGGGTGTGAGTCAGATTGGCCGTGGTGAAGATCAGGCCGTGCGCCTTGACTTTGGCGACACGTCGATCTCGCGAAACAACCACGCTGCTGTCGCTTACGACGACGAGCAAGCGAAGTTTTATCTGGGTCACGGTGGCAAATCGAACCTCGTTCGCCTGAATGGCAAGCCGGTTCTGTCGACCGAAGAGCTTTCCGATGGGGACATGGTCCGCATTGGTGAAACAACACTGAAGTTTGTCGCGCTGTGCGGAGACGACTTCACTTGGGCAAACGAAGAAGACGAAGGGACGTCTGCTGACTAATGACGAAGTCGCCTGACATAAGGTTCGACGTAGCATCTGTCTTGAATCGCGGTCGCCGCGATTACCAGGAAGATGCGATCGCGACGGACTTCCCGCAGGGTGCGGACTTCGGCTATGCCGTCCTTTCGGATGGCATGGGCGGACACGCAGCCGGGGACGTCGCGTCGAAGATCGTCGTGACCGAAATGTTCAGCGAGCTTAAGTTCCAGTCCTCAGACACTAAATCGTTCAGCCAGAATGTGTGCTCTGTTCTGAAGGGCGCCGCGATCTCGGCGAACGCCTGCATGGCAGCGCACACGTCCAATAATCCCGATACGGCTGGGATGGGCGCCACATTGGTCGCGCCTGTATTCATCCGCGATAAGCTGTTCTGGATCTCGATTGGCGACAGCCCACTATACCTTTACCGAAATGGTCAGCTGCGTCAGTTGAACGAAGATCATTCGCTCGGTCCGCATATCGATTACATGGTTCGGTCAGGAATGATGTCCGAAGATGTTGGCCGCAATCACCCGGATCGCAACGCTCTGACGTCTGTGCTGATCGGCGAAACGATTGAGCGGATCGACTGTCCTGAGGTGCCATTCCAGCTACGCAGCGGTGACATCCTGATTGTTGCCAGTGACGGCCTTCAGTTCCTTTCAAATGGTCGTATCCGAGAAGTGCTTCGCGAAAGCGACGACATGCCTTCGGTACGCATCGCTGATCGGTTGATGGGCGAGTTGCGTAAGCTCGGTGATCCGGAACAAGACAACATCTCGTTCTCGATCATTAAGGTCCGGTTCAAGGCGCAGACTGAAGACAGCAATATCTTCACACCACCAGAGTTTGAAAAACAGGGTAAGCGTCGCCGTCAGGTGACGACCCGCCCAATCAAGCCGCAGCCCGCGCTGCAGGATGATGTTGTGACGTCAAAAGAAACGCCGAAAGAAGAATCTCTGGCTCCGCCGCCAGGAACCAAGAAATCGTCGGGTGAGGGCGCTCCGATCTTCCTGCGCCGCCGCTGGCTGGCGTCGGATGGTGGGGCATGAAAGATACCCCATTTGACGAGGATGCAATCGGTCGGCTTCGTTACGCGCTGACCACCGAAGCTCTGCCAACCGCAGCCCGTGAACACGCATCATTACTGCTTAAGAGGCTCTCTTCGCCGGTGCGGGTGACGCTTCTCGGACTGCCTGGCTCGGGCAAGTCTGAACTCATGAACATGTTTGTCGGCCAGCGCTTACTTCCCAAGGACAGTAAGTTGCCGACGACAGAGATGACGTATGGCGTCGCTGAACGGATTATTGTCACCGATGCGAATGGCGGAAGAACAGTCATCGAAGGTCTGGATTTCAAGAAGGCTCGTGACGCGTCTCCCGCGTTCATGCGTGTCGAGATTCCAAATCCTCTGCTCCAAAGGATCAGCCTTCTCGAAGTCGTAACGGATGGGTCGGCAACTGAATTTCAATCGGCGATAGATTGGGCGGTACGTCGAACTGACATCGCACTTTGGTGCACTCAAATGTTTGGTCCTGGCGAAGTCCAGCTCTGGAACCGGGTTCCGGATAGCCTCAAGGATCATGCGTTTCTGGTCCTGTCAAAGGCGGACGTTCTATCTGCTCAAAGCGCGCTGACCTCACGCATTGCCGAACTCGAATCGGTTGTTGCGGAAGAGTTCCATTCTCTTTTTGCGGTGGCGACTCTGCAGGCAATTAAGGCACGAAAACCTGATGGCGAGATTGACGAAGCCGTTTATCACGCGTCAGGCGGCGGTGCATTGAGTGCTGAGATCCTGCGCCACGCGGAGCGGGGACGCCGCGCCGACTTGGACAGTGCAGAATTATTCCTCGCACGGTATCAAATTCGTTCGTCGGCGCCTTCAACGGAAGCAACTCCAGTTGAGACACCTTCGGCTGACGCCATGCACCACGATACTGCTGGCAGTGAAGCGGATACGGCTCAGGCACAGTCGGCTCCGGTAGAGGCGGCGCCAGCTTTTACCGAAACAGGTGTCTCCAAAGTTGAGAATGTCACGATTTTCTCAGATTCCGTACGATTCTTGAGGCGTCGAGGCGATGGCTTGTCGGACTCGATCGGTGAAGCTGGGAATGCGCAATCGAAAATCATCGTCTCGCAATGCGTCGATGCGGTCGAGCATCTAGTCGATGTCTTCAGTGATGACGATAGTGGTTGCCCAGCGGCCGACGAGTTTTTGGACGATCTGACCGAGGCGTCCGAACTTATGATCCTTATGCAAGTTGAAGACGGGGATGCACCGGCGGCCGATGCCGTAACACTTCTCCTCCAACTGCGCCGCGAAATGGAAATGAAGTTAGCAGCTTAGAAAGGATGAACACACTTTATTGACCGAAAATACGTCACAAAAAGGCCAGATTGGCCATGAATTCTAGCGCAGCGCGAAACGATCGCGCGGAATTTGAGTGTGATGAGGATCAAGAGAACCTCCTGGTGTGTGTTCGTTGGGTAGTAAGATGAAGGTAGATACACGAAACATGGAAGAAGGTGCGGCCCCAGCTGCTGGCAATGCGCACCTCCTTGGACGTGGGTTCGAGGGGCTTCAGCCCTATTTGGCCAAATCCCGTGACTTGCGACAGGCGCTCGTACGCCTTGGCAAAATGGGAGATAAGACCACCAACCGCACGGCGCGTCGTCTGCACCACCAACTCAAGCATGCTGAACCATCGATCACGATGATTGGTCAGGTGAAGGCGGGCAAGACATCGCTTGTGAACGCAATGGTTGGATCTCCCGACCTCCTTCCAGCGGACGTAAACCCTTGGACAAGTGTTGTGACATCGCTCCACCTGAACCCGCACTTGGGGCCCGAGGACAATCGCGCGAGCTTCCGTTTCTTCGACATGGAGGAATGGAGCCGTCTGCTGGATCGGGGCGGGCGGATTGGTGAACTTGCCAGTCGAGCGGGCGCAGAAGAAGAACTCGAGAAGGTTCGCGAGCAGGTTATCGAAATGCGTGAGAAAACGCGCGAAAGACTCGGTGACAAGTTCGAACTGCTTCTCGGCCAGCAGCACGACTACGGCTATTTTGATGACGAGCTGATTGAACGTTACGTCTGCCTAGGTGACGATTTCGAAGATGACTTTGAGACAAGCCAGGCTCAGGGTCGTTTTGCCGACATCACGAAGTCCGCTGAGATCTTCATGCATCGCCCTGAAATGCCGATGCCGCTTTGCATTCGGGATACTCCGGGTGTGAACGATACGTTCATGATCCGCGAGCAAATCACGATCCGTGCT
This sequence comes from uncultured Boseongicola sp., assembly GCA_964414085.1. GTDB lineage: Bacteria > Pseudomonadota > Alphaproteobacteria > Rhodobacterales > Rhodobacteraceae > Boseongicola. The sequence continues at coordinate 12,449 of CAYPVG010000218.1, forward strand.
ATCCGCGAAAGTAGAATTTGTGTGGTCGTTCTGGCCGCGCACCAAGCTCTGAGCTCGGTTGATATGGCGTTGATCCGCCTCATCGCGAACGTGAAGTCCCGCGAAGTGATTATAGCGGTCAACCGTTGCGACGAACTGAGTGATCCGAAGACGCAGATCCCTCAGATCCAGGAGAGCATCCGCCGTACGCTGATTGAACATGATGGTCCGAAAGATGCTCAGATCATTTTCTCGTCGGCGTATTGTGCGACAGCTGCGTTGACTGGAAACGTGGAAGCCGTCGATGAAGACACTCTTGCAGCTCTGACGGACTGGGCAGTTGAAGAAGGTCGGATCCAGGATCCGTCCGCCCTGACGCCCGAAGAACTTCTGTGGGATATCTCTGGCTTGCCCAGTATCTATGACGCTTTAAGCGATCGTATCGCCGACGGCGCTGGGCAAGACATGTTGGACCGGATCGCCAAGTCCGCGATGAACCTCGCCAACGGATTGAATGCGACGCATCAGGTTGTGTCCCGACGCGAGTCAGATGCCTCGCTTCCGCCGCTTGAGAAGGGGCAGCTTGAAGGTGAGCTGAACCGCATCGAACAGCAATCACTAGAAGCCATGGATGCCGCGTTTGACGAGGTCATTTCCGAGTTCCACAAACGCCTTGAGCGCTCGCATAGAAGCTTTCTTGAGCGCGCCACCGGTTCGCTTCTGAAGCACTTAGAAGAAAACGGTGAGAGCGAAGTCTGGGAATATGATCCAAGCGGGCTTCGAATTCTCTTGCGTACTGCGTACCAGGTTTTCGGCCGCAAGGCTCAACAAGTCTCCAAGAAGGCTCTGATTGGGTCGGCTGAAACCTATGCCGGACTTTATTTCCGACTGTTCGATGTTTCTGAAGAAGACTTCGGCATTGAAGCACCCAAGCCGCCGGCAATTCCGGCGCCAGTCCTCCTCGGTCAAACGATTGCGTTGGACTTGAAGGGGACATGGTGGTCGCGGTGGTGGCACAAGCGCCGCGGTTTCCGGTCATTTGCGACCGAATTTGCCGACATGATCAAGTCCGAGACGGACCCGATCGTCGAGAGCCTTGGCGGTGCCCATGCAGATTCCGTGCGCGAGGCATCAATCCAGGAGCTCAAGACATTCATGGCCGAACAGCGTTCGATTTTGACACGATTGGCCGAAGAAGCGGAAGGCGCGCCAGGCGGTGCATCGACCTTGCTTGATATTGAGGGTGCTGCTGCAAAACGCGCCCAGCTGAAACAAACGATGGCAACGCTCACCGAGATCGCGGCCTGAAGGGGGACACATGCAAGAAGATGACAACATCTTTAGCAAGCCAAGTGAAGACGACGAGAGCTCAACTGAAGCTACTGTTTTTCGCGTTCTAGAGGCTGAAAATGCCAAGGCAGAGGGGGAAGAGTCGATTGCGGATGAAGCTCCTCAAACGACCGAGCGCGCGCATTCGGATTTCGCGTCCGACTTTGCCGACCCGTCTCTGATGTATCACCCACCAGCGGCTGAAGAGCACGCACCTGCTGAAAATGAGCATGCCAACGCTTTTGCGCCCGAACAGGAGCCGTTAGAGAGTGTTGATGACGGCACAGAAGAAGCAGAGGAACCTGCCGAGGATGACGCGACATCTGGCTTCGCAGAGGCTGACGCGGATCAGGAGCGGCACTATGACGTTCTCGAAGCCGAACCAACTGACGTAGTTGAAAATGAAGAACCGGCACCTGTTGGTCGCGTTCATGATCTGACAAAGAAACCCGAAGGCGACAAGCCGATCATCTGCCTTATGGGTGAGTTCAGTGCGGGCAAGTCAACTTTGTCGAACCTGCTTATCGGAACCAACGCTTTGCCAGTGAACGTTACGGCGACGCAGTTACCCCCAGTGTGGATCTCCAAAGGGACCGATACCCCATTTCGCGTGGGCCTGGACGGTCAGGAGTATGAAGTTTCGCTCGACAATCTGGAGGATGTGTCGGTGGCGGATACAGCGTACATTCGTATCTTCCATGATGCAGAACTGCTGGATGACTGCGATCTCATTGATATGCCAGGCATCTCGGATCCAAATATGGATGCAGAGGTTTGGCAACGCGTCGTGCATTTCGCGGACTCCATTATCTGGTGTTCACATGCCACACAGGCCTGGCGCCAGTCAGAGGCGGCGGTTTGGTCAATGCTCCCAAGCCAGCTTTATGCCGACAGTCTTTTGCTCCTGACGCGTGTCGACAAGATTCTCTCGGATCGCGACAAGATGCGCGTCGTGAAACGCGTCGGACGGGAGACGGTCGATTTGTTCCGCGAGTTGTTCCCGATTTCACTGACGCGGGCCTTAGCCGGTAAAGATGATCCAGCAAAATGGGAAGCCAGTGGAGCAGATCACTTCATGACTGCGCTGAACGACCTCATCTCTGAGATCAGCGCCCGTAAGGCGGGCGAGGTGCAAGAAGCCCAGGAGGAAACTCCAGCAGACCCAGCGCGCATTGTGATGCCTTCACGTATCAGGCCCAAGCCGCTTGGTGCCCGTCGCCCAACAAGTCGCACGACATCGACGCCGGCTCCGCTGCCCCCCTTGTAATATCGCTGGTGCAAGCGCCACAACGGTGTGAATAGCCCGCTCTGAGGGCTTGCACCCGACTGACTTGCTGCGCATTAAGGTGTGAGCGAGCCGTAAATTGGCGCGCACCATCTGCGAAGGGCAGCGAATGGACGTCACTGCGCGACTGGACAGTCTACGGGCCGACTTGGTCGGCTGTGATCTTGTTGCGTTTGCAGATCTGACAACGCAAATGGTCCTTTGCGTAAGCGCTGCCGCCCGCCACGCACAAGAGGAGCTGGACGCCCTAACCGAAACCGCCGCTTCAGTTCTTCGTGGCGCTGTTGCAGAAGGCGGTCAAGCGTTGTTGGACGGCTCCTCGGCCCAAACTGTCGTGTCTATGACACCGGTCGGAATAAACGTGTTCTTGCAGTCGTCGCTTTCTGAGAAAGAAGCGCTGATCTGCGTCTGCGCTGCTGATGCAGATCTGGCCAAGACAATCGCGCGCGGTTCGGAAGCTCTGGACGACATCACAGCGGTGCAACCATGAGCGCAGAGAAGACGGATGAATTCTCACGGCTGGAAGCAAAGCTCGCAAAGCTTCGTCAACGCGAACGCGGGCCGGGCGAGGCGCGCTTTATCCGGGGGCAGAATGAGCGTCTTTTGGCGGCCGTGGTTTCGGAAGTTGATGAGACGATATTGCCCCGCGAGATCGGGTTTTCCGCGCCAAACGGTGCGAGCTTTTTTGTGGCGGTGGCCAATCGTCGCCTTCAATCATTGGTCTCACACGAGGGATCAACTGACTCATTTGCGACCGTTGAGGGAGCAAGCTTGAAGGATGTCGAAGACCCGAACTTGGCAACGTTGAAATATGCTTTGCTGTCTGCATTCGGCGAAAGTGACACTTGGACCGTCACGAGTAGGCGGCAGCGTGCTGGACCATATCCATCGGATATTGGCGTGCCATCCGGGCAACTCGCGAAGGCTTGGGCAGTGTCTTCATCGGGGAT